>JBEINS010000171.1:0-2429 GCA_040377985.1 Candidatus Planktophila sp.
CGCGAACGCCATCGCCTTGGCGACGGATTACGATTCCCTGGAAAACCTGAAGACGGCTCTTGTTACCTTCGATAACGCGGACAGAAATCTTGAGCTCATCGCCGGCACGGAATTGCGGGATGTCTTTGCGCAGGGATGCTGCATCAACGGCGTCAAGAATGTTCATTTTCGTCCTCTTTATCTAGATCTAGTCGCGGCTTAAATAACCACGGCAGACTGCGTATCTTGCCACAGGTCACCGCTTAAGCGTAAATCGAGCGTGAGCTCGCTATTGGGCCAGACGGAATGCAAGCGTGGCATGTAAGGCTGGGGCGGCGGCAATCGTGGTGCCAGAAGCGGTGGTGACCTTGGCGCCCGCCTCAGTTGCGATCAAACCGCCAGCCGCTAGATCCCACTCCTGTAGGCCTTTTTCGAAATAGCCATCAAGAGCGCCCATCGCCACAAAACAGAGATCAACGGCAGCTGCGCCATTTCGACGGATATCGCGGATTCGAGCGAGTAACTCAGAAAGTTGGGCTAACTGAGCCGGCCGAGCATCGACATCGTAGGCAAATCCGGTGCCCACAAGTGCGCGATTAAGTTCGACACCTTCGTTGCAAGCGATGGCTTGATCATTTAGGAAAGCTCCGCCGCCACGGCTGGCAAACCAAGTCGAATTAATTGTGGGCGCAACAACTACCCCCACGACAACGCCTTGGGAATCTTTCGCCGCAATGCTCACATTCCAACCAGGCAAGCCATATAAATAATTAACGGTGCCATCGAGTGGATCAATTACCCAAGTAATACCTGATTTTGTGGTTCGCTGCGACCCTTCTTCGCCGATGATGCCATCGTCTGGGCGGACTCTTAGAATTTCGGAGACGATGTGGTTTTCGCTCTGGGAATCCATCTGCGTGACCACATCGATTGCAGTGGACTTGGAGGTAACCTCAAAAGCTGCTGGGCGGTTTTGCAGTAATTCGCCCGCTTCGCGCCCTACTCGTTTTGCCAATTCCAGAAGTTCGGCGATCAACTTTGCATCAGTCATTTCTCAATTCTACTACCTTCGAAATCCCGCTAATGTCATGGCTCATCGGTTAGGCTCTGAAAACTATGAGCGAACTGCGCGTGAACGGCAAGTCTGAAGATGGCTTATATCTCTCTCTTTTAGATAGTGATGGCAAAGAATTCAGCGTTCGAATTAGCGACACCTTGCGTTCAACCGTTAATCAACCGCGTTTAATGTCTGTGCAAGATGAAGAAGCTGCGCCAATTTCAGTGAAAGAAATTCAACGTCGTTTGCGCACTGGTGAATCACCAGAATCAGTTGCTCAAGATGGCAACACCACAGTTGAAAAAGTAGAACGTTTCAGCGGACCAATCTTGCAGGAACGTCAATTTATGATTGAGCAGGCGGCGGCAGTTATTGTGCGCAAAGAACCAGGACGCGAACCAGTTAACTTTGGCGATGCAATTGTATTTCGCCTGGCACCACGCGGTGTTGATATCACGCAGATTGATTACAACTGCTGGCGAATTGAAACCGGTATCTGGACTATCCAAGTTTCTTATCCAACTTCTGATGGTCATGGCATCGGGCAATGGGAATACGATCCAACTCGTCGTGCGCTAAACGCTCTCGATGACAATGCTCGTTGGCTACTTGGTGAAGAAACACCAGCACCTCGTGCACCACTTGAGCCAGGTTTGATCTATACCGAACAAGTGGATCGCACTCCACGTAGCACTGAACCTGTGCGCGAAACTCCACGTTTAGTTTCAATCCGCACCGATGCCGATACAGAGTCCGCAAAAGATGGTGTGCAAGGCCGCGCGAAGGTGCCAAGTTGGGATGAAATTATGTTTGGCCAGAAGAAAGACGAAGATTAATTAATCGTCTTTTGCAATAACGGCACGTAATTCTCAATTTCAGTAAGTGCGCCATGATGACCAATCATTGAACCTTCTAAACTTTCACGTTCTGCTTCAATTAAAATTACGCCTCCTTTAGCGATCGCAATTAATTCGCCCATGCGATCGAATGAATCAGCACTGGGATTTGGGCCAAATAGACCTGCAGTAAGTGCATCTTCGCGGGTGTAGATATCGGCGCGATCGCCTAAGAACTCTTCCCAACGAGATTTAACTTCCACTCGCGCAGCTACTGAATCAAGGGCGGCATCTAGATATAGATGGCGGGCACGAGGCTCCCCCGCAATCGTGGCAATGCCAGTTAGTAATTGATTGTCGCGACCCATCACAATTTTCTCTTCCACATTAACCATGCCGTGATCGGCGGTTAGCCAAATTCGGGTTCCTTTCGGAAGTTCGATGATCAATTGCTTAGCCATGTGATCAAGCATCGTAAGAGCTGATAACCATTTATCCGAACCAACGCCATCGTTGTGACCGGCCGAATCAAGATCATTCATATAGAGATAAACCAG
>JBEINS010000147.1:0-2958 GCA_040377985.1 Candidatus Planktophila sp.
ATTCTCCAATGATTACAGCTCGCTTAACGGCAGCTTTCGTTTCGGCCGAGTTAGCCATCTTGGTGTGAATGGTTGCACCCGTTAATGGGGCTTTGCGTTCTGCTTTAGAGGAGCCACGGAATTCGTCGAAGGCATATGCACCTAGGGTCATGCCTTCAGCAACAGCTGCAACTTGCTCAATTGCAGTTATTGGTAGTGCAATAGCCGCGCTTTTCTCTCCTGCTAAGGCGCGTGAAGCGGCACCGGCTGCGCGACGCAAGACCTCATGGGCATAATCTTTCTTGGCCTCACCAAGACCTGTGAAGATCAATAATCGGGTAGTCGAACCTGGCAACTTAGTTATCTCATTGGCAGCACCAGTTGCACCTAAGTCTTTCAGGGCGGCGAGCAAGGACTTTTCGTCAAGGGAAACTGAGCCAGATTCAATTTTTAAGGTATCCGCCTTAGCGCCTTTAGCTAAGCCAACAATCAAAATATCATCGGAAACTAAGGCATCGGATAAACGGATTGATTTCATGGCTCTCCTAATTGTTTCGTTGCGTCGAACTCGGCTGAGTCTAAAGCAGGAAACCCAGAAAATGTAGCGCTAGATTGTGCGCCATGAAGCAATCTCCTCTGCATGAGCGCCATTTAGCCCGCACCGCCAAGATGGCCGATTTTGGCGGTTGGCTAATGCCGATCGAATATCCCGGCGCTGGTGTTTTGGCTGAGCACGCGGCAGTTCGTGAGCGAGTTGGCCTCTTTGATGTTTCCCACCTTGGAAAAGCATCAGTTGTCGGTCAAGGTGCACTTGAGTTTCTAAATTCAATGTTAACGAATGACTTAACCAAGATTTCCGATGGCGAAGCCCAGTACTCAATGTTGTGCAACAGTGCCGGTTATGTGATTGATGATCTAATTGTTTATCGCAATTCCGCTACAGATTTTTTTATTGTGCCTAATGCTTCAAATACGAGTGCAGTTGTTGCAGATCTGCAAGCAAATGCACCGAGCGGAGTAACAGTAGATAATCTGCACAATGATTACGGTGTAATTGCTCTGCAAGGTCCAATGGCCGCAAAAGTTTTAGCGCACTTTGGATTACAGATCGAAATCGACTACATGGCATTTACTTATGTTTCGATTGCTGGTTGCGACGTGATTGTTTGCCGTACCGGATACACCGGTGAATACGGTTTTGAAGTCTTGCCGAAGTGGAACCAAGCGCAAACTGTTTGGGATGCGCTAGTTGAGCAAGTCGAAGCAAACGACGGCTTAGTTTGTGGGCTGGGCGCACGAGACACACTTAGGACTGAAATGGGCTATCCACTTCATGGTCACGAACTTTCCCTTGAGATCTCACCGGTAATGGCAAGTGCGAGTTGGGCAGTGGGTTGGAACAAAGCAAATTTCCAGGGCAGTGAAGTTATGAAAGCTCAGAAAGAATGCGGCGTCACTCGCCGACTGGTTGCGCTTAAATCACTGGACCGGGGGATACCGCGCCCCGAGATGCAGGTAATGCATGAGGGTGCTGAGGTGGGCATCGTAACTAGCGGAACGTTTTCACCGAGTCTAAAGGTCGGAATTGCGTTAGCTTTAGTGAATTCAGATTTTAAGGTTGGGCAGCAACTTGAGATTGATGTACGTGGTCGCACTTCAAGTGTTGAGATAGTTAAGTTACCGTTTGTGCCATCGCACGTTCGTTAAAAAACCAGGGGAGTAAGAAAATGGAATACCGCCGCTTAGGTAATACCGGAATGTATGTTTCTGAGATCGCATACGGAAACTGGATCACCCACGGAAACCAAGTTGAGGCAACAGCGGCTAATGCCTGCGTGAAAGCGGCCTTTGAAGCCGGCATCACTACTTTTGATACTGCTGATGTGTACGCCGGTACAAAAGCTGAAACCATTTTGGGTAAAGCGCTTAAAGGGATAAAGCGAGAGTCATATGAGTTATTTACTAAAGTCTATTTTCCAACGGGTACCGGTAAGAACGATCGTGGACTTTCGCGTAAGCACATAATTGAATCTTGCAATGCATCGTTAAAGCGTTTGCAAACAGATCACATCGATCTCTATCAGGCCCATCGCTTTGACTATGAAACTCCGCTGGAAGAAACACTTAGTGCTTTCGATGACTTAATTCGTCAGGGCAAAGTTAATTACATCGGTGTTTCAAACTGGAAGCACACTGAAATTCAAGATGCGCTGAAGATTCAAGACGATAAGGGTTACAACCGAATTGTTTCGAACCAGCCTTCATATTCTGCGATCTATCGAGTTATCGAAGCCAAGATCGTGCCACTTTGCGAACGCGAAGGCATTAGCCAGATTGTTTATTCACCGTTAGCGCAAGGCGTTCTAACTGGTAAATATCTACCCGGAAAAAAGGTTCCAGCTGATTCACGTGGAGCGAATAAGAACAATACGGGTCAATTCATGCAGGGCATGATGAATGATGAATTCCTGGGCCATGTAGCTAAGTTGCAGCCAATTGCAGATGCACAGGGAATCACTATGTCTCAGCTAGCGCTAGCTTGGATTTTGAGTAATCCAAATGTGGCAAGTGCGATTATGGGCGCTACTAAACCTAAGCAAGTTACTGAAAATGCTAAGGGCAGCGGGATCAAGCTAGAAGCAGCAGTGATCAAAGAGATTAATGCAGTGTTAAAGCCGATTACTAAAACTGACCCGAACTTAACGAGTAGTCCAAAGCCACGCGCTTAATTACTTTTTCTTTTGATAAGCCGCTGAAGGCTTAGGGGCACGTAGACGTCGCATCTGAGTTGACCGAAGCCAGCCATACATGCCAAGGCCTTTGGTATTTGCATCCGGAAACTTTTCAATAATTTGCTTCTTAAGTTTGCGACTCAAGAAGAAGCCATCAACGACTGCAAATAAGAGCACCGTATACATAAGCACGATTGCGATGACATTAACTGTCATATTTGGCACGACGGAGAAAAGTAGAACAACG
>JBEINS010000052.1:0-6579 GCA_040377985.1 Candidatus Planktophila sp.
CCAAACGCCATTATCTGGCGGTAATGAATAACCTTCAAATGCCGATGCAACACCGGTAATGATTGCGCACATCATTAACTGCGTGATTGTCATGGCATAAACATCGCGACCAGATGACCACTTACTTAGCGCCGTGATGTGGGCTGCAAATGCAATGGCGCTTAAGAAAACCATTAGCTCGCCAAAACCTACCGACCAACCTTGCAACGAGAGTAGGGCTAAGCCGATGGTGGCCATCAGAACATATAGCCAGGTGGTCTTTGAAATTCGATCTTTAAAGATTACGGCGGCAAATAGCGGCGTAAGAACTACATATAAACCAGTTACGAAACCAGTAATTGCGGCGCCAGTATTGGCTAAGCCGATAGTTTGAAAGATGTAGCCGCCGCCAAGAAAGAAGCCAGCGCCAAAGCCACGTAAAAGTAAATCCTTGTTGAAGTGCTTTATGACTTGTGGACGAATCAAAATCATTACTAAGACAGCTAGAACGAAACGGGTAAAAAGGAAATTGTTAACGCTTTGGCGTTCAATCGCCGACTTCATAATTACAAATGAGAGCCCCCAAGCAGCCGAGACAGTCAACAACGCCCAAGGCGCTAGTTTCAATTGCAGATTATGACGCGCGTTCATCCACGCATCTTCTTTAGCATCTCAATCTCTTTGCCGTGCTCGGGTTCCATGCCTGGAGTTTCTAGAACCATCGGCACATTTTTCATAACGGGGTGATCGAGCATCTCTTGGAAAGCAGCCAAACCAATATGGCCTTCGCCGATATTTTGATGACGATCCTTAAGAGCGCCGCAAACATCCATTGAATCATTAGCGTGAACAAGTTGGAAACGTTCGGCACCAGCGATTTCGATTAAGAGATCAATAGTTTCAGTCATGCCACCTTTTTTAGCGATGTCATGGCCAGCTGCAAATACGTGACAGGTGTCGAGACAAATGCCGACCTTTGGGTGATATTCCAAAGCTTTCAAATAATTAGTTAAGTCATCTAACTTCTTAACTAGTGATTGGCCTTGCCCGGCAGTGGGTTCGAGAAGCAGCATTGGAGCATCGTCAGCTAAAGCATTTAAGACCGGCATCATGCCTTCGTGAATCTGTTTCCAGGCATTCTCCACATTATTAACATCGACAGCTGAACCGGTATGAATAACTACGCCAAGTGCACCAATTTCAGCACCGCGCTTTAGTGAGTAGGCCGTAGAAGCAACTGAATTTTCGTAAGTACCAACGGTAGGTGAACCCAAGTTAATTAAGAATGGTGCGTGTACGTAGGTGAGAATGTCTAGTGCGGCAGCTTTACTGCGAAATTCTTCATCAGCTACTGGATTGCTTTCCGGCATGGCCCAACCACGTGGGTTAGATGCGAAAACTTGGATAACTTCTGCGCCAGTTAGCTCGGCATAAGCGATTGAACGCTTGGCCATTCCACCTGAAGTGGGGGTGTGGGCACCAAGCCGTGGACCTTTTATTTTCGCTTTAGACATTTGGCTAGCCTACTGTGATGGTCACAGTGCTGCCACGTTTGACCTTGGTTCCTTCTTTCGGAGAAACATTAATTACCTTTTTCGCCTTACTGGCACCAAGAGTTTTCACCTTAACGTCCAAGCCGAGATCTTTAAGAATTTGAGTCGCTTTGGCTTGGGTCTGCCCGATGATTCCCTTAGTTGGAATTGTTACGAAAGCTGAACCCTTGGAAACAATTAGTTCGATTTTCGAGCCTTTAGGAATATCGCCACCAGCTGGGTTCTGCGAAATTACGCCACCTGGAATGACTTTTTCATCAAAGGTATAAGTGACGGTAACGTCGAAGCCAGCATCACTTAGTTCAGTTAGCGCCTCTTCGCCAATTTTACCAACGAATGAAGTTAGCGCGAGAGTCTCAATACCTTTGCTAACCAGTAATTTAATTGTGGCATCTCGACGCACCTTTGTACCTGGTGCCGGGTCAGCCGAAATCACAAAACCTTTAGGAATTTCTGAGTTGAATACTTCGGTAATTGTCCCGGTGGTTAGCGGGAATTTGGCAATTGCATTTACTGCCGCCTCTGGGGTTAAGCCAACAAGTTGTGGAACTGTGTAACGTTCTGGACCTTTCGAGACAGTTAACTTCACGGTGCCATTTGGATCAGTCTTGTCGCCACCGGCTGGACTTTGCGCAATGATCAATCCTTCAGCATCTTCTTCGCTATAAACACGTTCGGCAACTTCGCTCTTAAGTCCCAGCGGAGAAAAAAGTGAGTTAGCTTTATCAACTGAAGCACCAATTACCGAAGGCACGGAAACTTTTGCGCCAGGACCAAGCACGATCCACCAACCGGCAATACCAACGCTTACTGCAAGTGCCAAAGCGATAATGCGATTGCGACGAACGCGCTTACTTACGCGACGACGTTCTTCGGCGCGATCTTTCTTAGTTCCTGCAGTGCTCTCGGTCATGGGGGTAACTATCTCGGTTGCTTGCGCTGATTTAGCAGCTTCGGCACGCTTGGCAGCACGAGACTTATCTCGCACTTCATCTCTTATTGGTGCTACTGGTAGATCTAACTGAAGACTCAACTGCTTACGTTTTGGGTCAATTTCATCACGCACTTTATTTAGCTCAGCTAGAAATTCGCCAGCATCGCGTGGTCGATCATCTGGGTTAGTACTTGTTGCCTTGGCAACCAGACTTTCAAGGGCTGCCGGTACTCCCTTTACTTTGCTACTTAATAATGGGATTTTCTCGTTTACATGCATGTACGCAATTTGAATCGGAGTATCGGCAGCAAAAGGTTTTTCACCTGTGATCATTTCAAAAAGCACAATTGCGGCGGCATAAACATCACTTCGGGAATCTGCGATGCCACGTTGTACTTGCTCGGGGGAGAGATAAGAAACGCTACCTAGAATTACGCTGGATTCAGCCGTCATTGTGGTGCCCAACATATTGCCACGGGCTAGACCGAAGTCGGCAATCTTTACGCGACCTTCCTTTGAGATCAAAATGTTTTCAGGTTTGATGTCGCGATGAATTATGCCAATGTTATGCGCAGCAGCGAGTGCACTTAAAACTGGATCAATAAAGGAAAGCGCATCATCGACTGTGAGTTTGCCTCGCTCGTATATGTAGTCACGAAGCGTGTGGCCCTCGACTAGCTCCATCACGATAAAGACTGCTGGGACTCCGCTTTGATTCCAACCTTGATCTTGCACTGCAACAATATTTGGATGCGAAAGTGAAGCGGCCGCTTTTGCTTCACGAATAAAGCGACCAACGAAATCTTCATCCTGCGCTAGATGTGGGTGCATGATCTTGACGGCAACTTTGCGATCTAGCCGAGTATCGATCGCGCTATAAATTGTGGCCATTCCGCCGGTGGCAAGCAACGCCGTTAACTGATAACGGTCATCAATTAATTCACCGGTTAGATCAGACACAGCTAAATCTTAGGCTAGCTACTGCGTAGAGAGGATGAAATCCGCTCTTTCGCGAGTTAAGTCGCGTGCAAAATATTCACTTTCCATCTTCTGCCACTTGACCATCTCGCCACGAATCTCATCGCCATCTCGCTCTAATACCCGCGCTAATCCAACGCTTTGCTCAATATCTAGCCAGATCGAAGTTGTTAAATTCGCGTGCAACAGATGACTAGAGCTACCGACGCCTTCGATAATTAGAAGTTGCACGGCCTTAACTTCTCGTGACCCAGAATAAGCTGCGGCCGACCAGTCATAGATGGCTAAATCTGTTGTTTTGCCGGCCCGTTGAGCTGCAATTAGTTGGGCAATCCGCAGAAATAGTTCTTCCGAAAGCGCGTTATCCCAACCGTTATATAACTCATCAAGATGTATTACTTCAATATCGTAAGTTCCGGCAAATGCTCGCGCAATCTCACCGGCTAGCGTGCTCTTTCCAGAACCTGCTGGGCCATCAATGGCTAGGACTAGCGGTTTAGCTGATTCGCTAAACAGATCGCGGAGTGCTTCGTTGATCTGCATACCAACGCCTCCAACCCTGAAGTGCTATTAACGTAAATATTGCATATAGGAATGAAGTGAAATAGTAACCCTGATTGAAATAGAGAGCGGTGCCAGCTAGATCTACAACTACCCAGATTATCCAGCTCTCATATTTTTCTAACACCATGAGAATTTGTGCGATTAGTGAGCCAACAAAGAGAAATGAATCAACAACTGTTGCAGCTGCACCGATTCGGGCCAAAAATGGAGCCAATACCAGCCAGAGACCAAGAATCCAAAGGACGGCATAGATTCGACTACGCAAAACTAATTTGCCAGGTTTGGCACCAGTTGGAGCCCAACCTTTCCAACCGCTGGTCGCAGCGGCGATAAAGACAAGTTGCAGACCAGCGCTAGCAATTAAATTTGCTTGGTAGAAAAAGATGCCATAAAGCGCGCTGCTCAACCCCCAAAATGGCCAAGTTATTCGCTTGCCTGTTGTGCCTAACCAAACTGCAATTAAGGAAGTAATTGAAGCGACGAATTCCAGGATCGAAACTTGATAGTTCCAAACTGTGAAAAGTGTGTATGACATAAACAACTCCGTTCCAGGTCCGCATTACCGGACCGGTCAAGCGGTCGATCTGTGAATTACAGATCCTCTCAGCCAATTTCTTTAGGCTCCCGCATCGCAAACTATAGCGATTTAGTAAGCAAATTGCGTTTCTTTACGAGAGAATTAACTCGTGGAGAAATACGGTTATTTAGCGATGTTAGCTTTCACGCTTTTTGGGTCAATCTGGCTAGAAGTCTTCTTGAAGGTCGGCGTAATTCGCAGGTTTAAGCGAGTGGTTTTAAGCATTTTGCCCACAGCAATTTTCTTTTTAATTTGGGATGCCTACGCAATTAACCGTGGCCATTGGTATTTTGATAAGAATCAGATACTGGGAATCTTCGGTCCACTTGGCATTCCGCTAGAGGAATTCTTATTTTTCTTAATCGTCCCTCTCGCAGCGCTATTAACTATCGAAGCGGTGCGAACTGTAAAGAAGCATTGGGAAGTAGGGGATGAGTCATGACCTACACGCAAATAGCTCTGATGGCAGTTTTCATTGCCGCTTTCCTGGACCTAGAAGTTCTTCAGACAAAATTACTTAAGCGGAAAGTGTTCTGGACTTCATATGCAATTATTTTGCCATTTCAATTACTGACTAATTGGTGGCTAACTTCCAGAGAGATCGTCATGTATAGCGAAGATACGATTTTAGGATTACGTATTGCATCCGCTCCGCTGGAAGATTTATTCTTTGGCTTTGCACTTATTCTTTCGGTAATGGCAACTTGGGTTTATCTAGGTCGCAAAGCGCGTAAAAACTAACGAGCAGCAATCGCCTTTACATAGGCTTTACCGGCTACTCGCATGCGGCGTGCTGTTGAAGTTTTGGCTCGCTTATTGAAAATGTCATAACCAATTGCTTCAACTTCATCAACAATTCCGCAATAAAGTTCACTCGCTGCCTCGATACAAGGTCGACTTGCTGGCTCTAACTGCAAGATGCCTGGTGTAGCTTCACGTTGCAGTTGCCGTACCCGTTCGATTTGAAATTTAAGCGCTGCGGTAATTTCTGGAGTTAACTTTCGAGCTTCCAGCATTTCACGATCGACTCCGAATTGAGCTAATTCATCTTGTGGGAGATAAACCCGACCACGATCTAAGTCTTCGCCCACATCGCGAATGAAGTTAGCTAATTGAAAAGCAACGCCTAATTTTTCAGCAGGTTCATAAGCTCCTTGGCTCAAAGCCCCGAGAATTGGGACCATTTCAAGACCAATTACCGCGGCTGAGCCGTAGACATATTCCATCAAAGCTTCGTAGTTGGCATATTCAGTAACTGTTAAATCCATAGTCATTGAATGCAAGAAAGCCACAAAATGTTCGTGGGGGATATCAAAGCGAGTTACCGTATCAATGAGCGCTCGACCAACTTGATCGTTGGATTCGCCACTTTTTAACCCAGATAGAACTCCATCGCCCCAAGTTTTTAACTCAGCCGCTTTTTCGGCATCAGTTAGGGTTGAAGCTAGATCATCAACAATTTCATCGGCGTAGCGAGCAAACCCATAAAGAGCATGCACAAAAGGCCGCTTGGCTTTTGGTAATAGCAAAGTGGCTAAGTAATAAGTCTTGCCATGCAGAGCATTAAGTCGTTTGCATTCTTCATAAGATGCCCGCAACTGCGGATCAGTTATTCCGGCAGCAGTTAATTCATCCATTACTTAACTGGGCCCACAATTCGTTCAGCTGCTAATCGACCAGAGATTAATACCATTGGCACGCCAACACCTGGTTGAGTGCCAGAGCCAGTGAAAACTACATTCTCAAAACCTTTAGCCAGATTACTTGGGCGGAAAGGACCAGTTTGGAAGAAAGTATGCGCACTCGCAAATGGTGCACCTGCTTCCATTCCCATCGCTTCCCATTCCAGTGGCGTCGTTAAGTGTTCAACTTCAATGGCATCGCCAAAACCGTCGTAACCGCGCTCTTCAAGAGTGGCAATCATTTGATCACGGTAAGGCTTTGACTCTTTGCGCCAATCAATATCGGCAGTTAAGTTCGGTGTTGGGAATAAA
>JBEINS010000009.1:0-15041 GCA_040377985.1 Candidatus Planktophila sp.
AAAAGTCTGTCGAGGGGAGTTATTTGGCAATATGAAAATTCCTGAAAGTGTTAGCGCAATTGCAATAGCTGGCAGAGTTATGCCACTTCCCCGCTTTGCCAATTGGAACGCTGCGACACCGAGCAAAAGTGTGGCTAATGAGAGCAGTGATACTCCTCCGGTGCTGGCAAGACGCGCATACGGTGCATCAACTTGCGAGAATCCGATGCGCAACCAACCGAAACCACCAAATGGAAAACGAGAACGTAATTCTTCTAACGCAAGAAAGGCGACCGGAAGAAAGAAATACCAGGACTCCCCTCTTCGTTTTAGAAAGCCCAGTGGCAGATAGAAAATAGTTTGAAGCAGCACAAGTGCGATCCATGGCGTGATTCCGACGTATTTATTGCTCCAAATTAACCCTGCCGCATTGAAAGTAAATGCAAACATGGCAAAGGATGCGAAGTGCTTGCCATTCTTATTGATTGTGTAAATCAGAAGTGCGATTGCAAGAGGGGCGGCAAACCAGAGACCAATTGGCTTAAACGCAGCCGATAGCAAGAGCCCACTTAAGAATGAATAAAGTGCAAACATGTTCTACCAACCGAGGGCAGCAATTAAACGATCGATACTTGCTCCGAGCCCGTATTGATCTTTGATTTGATAGAGCTTTGATAAGTCAGCGGGCGCTTTAGGCATTGATAAGTCAACTTTTGGTAGCGGCGCATCACGAGCAACCCGTACCAATTTAGGAGCGATGCTTAAGTAATCGGCACCCGCAATGATTTTCTTGGCCAAAGCTGGCGGCAACGAAACGTGTGCTTCGTGCGCTGCAGCGAGGGCGTCTTCAACGGTAGCAAAGTTGTTTGCAATTACGGCCGCACCTTTTTCACCAATTCCCTTTACGCCAGGCAGTCCATCAGATGGGTCGCCTCTAAACATTGCGAATAAATCGTAACGATCACCTGGAATTGAGTATTTATCGGCAACATATTTGATATCGACTAAGTCGTGTTGCGAGATACCTTTTGCTAGATAAACAACTTTGATATCGCGTTTGTCATCAACCATTTGGAATAAATCGCGATCCCCAGTCACAATTCTGATTGGGCCTGGTTCAACTTCGGCATATGTAGCCATCACATCGTCGGCTTCATAATCATCAACACCAACAACTGGGATTCCGAAAAGATCTAAAATATCTAGCAAGATCGGAATCTGTGGAGTTAAAGTCTCGGGCTCTACCTCTTCTTCGCCCTCTTCTTCCAAGCGATTAGCTTTATAGGCTGGAAAAATATCTACCCGCCAACTAGGACGCCAATCTCCATCGAGGCAAGCTACTAATCGATTTGGTTTATAGATGCCAACTAACCGCGCTGTCATATCTAGGTAACCACGAATTGCATTAACAGGCGTTCCATCTGGACCCAATAAAGTATCTGGCATTCCGTAGTAAGCGCGGTACCAAAGCGAAGCGCTATCGAGCAACATTAAAGTCATAGGTCGCCCAGCATATAACTGACTACTCCCCGATCAATGCGCTTAACTGCCTCACGACAAGTCGGGCGTAGTTTTTCGCTAGCCGCTGCGATTTGATTCATGAGATCGATTAGCTGTTTGGTTGATCTAACAAAGTCGCCAACTGACATATCGCTACCTTTTAAAACATTATTCAAAGAATTGCCATTGGCCCATCGGTAGGAGATGTAACAGAAGCCTAGATCTGGTGCTTTCTGTGTCTGCACTTGGTGCTTCTCTTCGATTTCCTCTAGTTGTCCCCAAACATGTGCAATCTCTCCAAGTGCATTAGCAACATTTTGGTGCGGAATTTTTGGGGCTAAATCTTCTTGGGAACGAGATTGGTAGATCATGCAGGAGACAACCGATAGTAGTTCAGCTGGGTTTAACTCATCAAGAAGACCTAAGCGAATCGTCTCAGTTAGTAGTAGATCAGATTCGGCATAAATCTTCGCCAAAATCTTTCCTTGGGCGAGCGGTTTTTCACCCTCGATATATCCGAGTTCATCTAGAACAGCGCAGATGCGATCAAAAGTTTTAGCAATAACGTGCGTGCGGTTCTCAATGCGATTAGTTAAGCCTTCGTTCTCGCGGCGCAATCGACCGGCTCGTTCTTGTAAACGTGCGTGTGCTTCGCGTTCATTACATCCGTGGCAAGCGTGATTCCGCAATGCTTTACGAAGTTGATCGATTTCGCCCTCGAGATGTTGACGTTGTCGATTATCAAAAGTTTTCCGGCCGCCGCGTTTAGATAACAGCGCTTCAAGTTCCTTTATCTCACGACGCATCGATGCATAAGAGTTGAAATCACCCAAATGACATTGCGCCGAATCGACCAGTTCATCAATTGCGGTCTGATTACGGCGTACTTGTCGATCAAGGCCAACTACAGCGCGATCGGCTTGGAACTGCGCAAACGATGATTCAAGTGACCCTCGAGCCCGCTCGCGACCGAAGCGACTAATTAAGTTGATAGCCATGTTGTAGGTAGGTGTAAATGAGGAACGAAGTGGATATGTTCGCGTAGAAGCTAAGCCAGCCGCGGTTGCTGAATCAACCGAAGGAGACCATTGCACAACCGCGTTGCCTTCAATATCAATACCACGTCGTCCTGCTCGCCCAGTTAACTGCGTGTACTCCCCTGGCGTGATTGGCACATGCGCTTCGCCATTCCACTTAGTCAATTTCTCTAACACCACAGTTCGAGCTGGCATATTGATGCCAAGGGCCAGCGTTTCAGTGGCAAAAACTGCCTTGATATAGCCACGTTTGAAGAGATCTTCGATTGCTTCTTTAAAACTTGGCAGTAAACCAGCATGGTGCGCCGCGATACCACGTTCAAGTGCACTTAACCATTGATCAAAGCCTAGAACTGCTAAATCCTCTTCAGCCAAGTTTTGCGTGTAGTAAAGAGCAGTCTTGGTAATTTCGGCACGTTCTTCAGAGTTAGTAAGGCGTAGCCCCGCGTTTAAACATTGATTCACTGCGGCATCACAGCCAGCACGAGAGAAGATGAAGGTAATGGCGGGCAGTAAATTTTCACGATTGAGTTTTTCTATAATGTCGGCGCGCGATAACCGGCTTTCGTTTTGACCAAAACGTTCTCGTCTATTGCGATCAGTATGAACTTTGCGCATCGCTTCGCGTTCGAGTTTTAGAATTTCGGGGTTTACTTGACCAGGTTTACTAAAGAGATCTACCAGTCGTTGACCAATTAGAACGTGTTGATAAAGTGGAATCGGCCTTACTTCGCTGACTACAACAGTGGTATTTCCGCGAATCTCATTTAGCCATTCACCAAACTCTTCGGCATTGGAAACGGTAGCCGAGAGGGAAATAACCTGCACGCTTTCCATTAAGTGAATTAGTACTTCTTCCCAGACTCCCCCGCGAAATTTATCGGCCAAGTAGTGAACTTCATCCATCACTACCCAGCCCAAGTTATTCAGGGTGTTTGACCCTGCGTAAAGCATGTTGCGCAGAACTTCAGTCGTCATGACCAGAATGTCGGCTTCGCTATTTATGCTGGTATCGCCCGTCAGCAAGCCCACTTTTTCCTCACCAAAACGTTCAACGAATTCAGCAAACTTTTGATTCGATAACGCCTTAATTGGGGTGGTGTAAAAACACTTCTTGCCATTTTTGAGGGCGAAATACGCTGCGAATTCACCTACGACGGTCTTGCCCGCACCAGTTGGAGCCGCAACAAGTACGCCGTGACCATCTTCGAGCGCATGGCAAGCTTCGATCTGAAAATCGTCGAAACCAAAATCAAAAGAGTCGATGAATTCCTGAGTTACCGCGTGCTTAGCGCGTGATTTGGCCGCTGCATATGCTTCGGCGGGAGAAAGTTGATCCGCGCCGCTCATGCGGGCCAAGTTAGCAGGCTTTGCGGTAAAGATTCGACTTGAACTGGCAGTTGACCGATTCGTTCACCATCGGCGTAAGCCACAGCTGAAGACTCGATGCGAATAGCTCTCGCTCGGATTACCTCAACTTGCGGGTGCTCCACATGAGTTCCTTTATAGACAGTAGGAAATACCTTGATGAATTCCAACTTCGAAACTGGATGCAGAATCATGATGTCAAATAATCCATCATGTAAATCGGCATCTGGACAAACTTGCATACCGCCGCCGTAGGAACGACCATTGCCGATAGCAATCAACATAGCCGCAACTTCTAAAACTTTCTCATCCGCAAAAATCTTAAATTCGATGGGCTCGAATTTTGGAAGTTCAAGAGCAATTGCCGCATTGTATTTAGCTGGACCCTTTGGCCACTTCATCTTATTTGCCCGCTCATTCACCACTGAATCAAAACCACTAGATAGTACGGCGCCGAAATATTCGCCATCTACTACCCCAACATCAACCAAAGATGGATCTACTGAAATTAGATGTTGCAGATATTCATGAAGATCGTGATCAAACCATCCTAAAGTTCGATAGAAATCATTTCCGGTTCCACCGGGAACTATCGCTAATGGAACTTTAAACTCAATGGCAAACTGCAATAACAGGTGAAATAAACCATCGCCCCCAACGCTAAGCAACCTTGTGGTATCACCGTTTCGCAATGATTCTGCGACTAGAGATTTAGTTTCGGCAGCACTGTTCGGTGAAATCATGCGATAGGAAATATCGCGGGATTGCAGAAATCCGACTACTTGGGTTGCCAGCGAAGCAGCGGCGCCCATGCCCGCTTTAGGGTTTACGACCACCAACCACATGAGGCAAACCTACCGATTCAAGTTAATCTATTGGTGATGCGGATGGATCAAAATCTGCAGAATCTCGACCTTGTTTGCGTTTATCTCTGCGCTTATCCAGAAGCAGAGAAATTAGACCGGCTAAGAAGTAAAGGACTACTAGCGGTCCGGCTAGAAAACTCATGGTTATTGGATCTGAGGTTGGTGTTAAAGCAGCAGCCGATAAAGTTATTGAGAAAACCCAAATCCGCCAAGGCTTCAAAATTGTCGAACCACGTAAGAAACCAATCAAATTAAAAGTTAATAGGAATACTGGCAGTTCGAAAGCTAAACCAAAAAGCAGAATAATTCTGAGTACAAAATCTAAATAATCATCAAACCGAATTAGGTTCGTCAAAGCATCGGGAGTAAAACCAAATAGAACCTTTATCGCAACCGGCAAGATGAGATAACCGATGGTGGCGCCAAGAGCAAAGAATGGTGTGGCGGCGAAGAGAAAGAGAATTGAATAACGCTTCTCTTTACGGTGCAAAGCTGGTGCGATAAATGCCCAAAGTTGATAAAGCCAAACTGGCGCAGCCAGAATTAAGCCACTTAGAATGGCAACTTTAATCTGCAGATTAAGCGGACCTAAAACTCCGTTTATATAAAGTGAACCGCATTCATCTGAAGCCGTAGCTCTCGCTGTTGCGAGGTCACATACTGGCTTAGCAAGTTGGGTAATTATTTGATCATAGAGAAACCAACCAGCGGTGGATGCGACGAGAATTGCGATGATTGAACGTAGAAACCTTTTTCGGAATTCACCAAGATGCTCAAGTAACGGCATCTTCCCTTTGTTGCGTTTGGACATAAGGAAAACGACTACTTAGTAGATGAGTCGTCATCTTTCTTGTCGTCGTCCTTCATCTCTTTCATTTCAGATTTAAAAATACGTAGTGAGCGACCAAGAGAGCGAGCTGAATCGGGCAGACGCTTAGCCCCGAAAAGGACGGCAATGACAATCAGAATTACGATTAACTCTTGACCACGAGGCATTTAACTACTCCTTAAGTTTCAACTTCTATGGGTAAACGCTACTGCATGATTTAGGGCTGGCGCCCAGTTCAATCTTTAGAAATTAGTGGTAATTTTCCAAAGCAGCCACGGCTCGAGCATGCACTGCGGCTCTAATTTCAGTTGGCGCAGTAGCTTCAACCTGACCGGCTAGCGACAGGATTGCTCTGGAAATCCAAGGCGCGCTATAGCCCTGGATGGTTGCCGTTGTGGAATTCGCCGATATTTGTGGCAACACTTCGAGAACCTGGCGAGATGCGGCATGAACCTTAACTTCGTAATCGATAGCTTCATCGTTGGCAGTAACTAGGTTACTTGGCCAAAGTTGATCTGCTATTTCAGAAACCGCAACAATTCGGTCGGCGCGGAAATTACGGATAGCTTTTGCGTTATCACAATACCCTTGCAGATATTCATGCGAACCTGACTGCGAGAGTTCATACGGTGCCACTTGTCGCTTTGTTACCTGGTCATTCGCTGCCGAGTGATAGGTGATCTCGAGCCAACCACGACGACGAATTGCCCGAAGAATTAAGGCTCGCAGTTCGGAAGCAAGGCTCGCCTCAATTTGAACTTGTGGTGCGGAAATCAATTGAGAGCGCAGTTGCTCTTGCAAGTTCGAAATCTCTGAGACCAGTGAAGTATTGGAACCACCCAACTCTGCGTTTAAAAGATCTAAACCCATATAGATCGAAAGTGCTTCGGCGCGATCAAGCGCACGAGGCGCAGCTAAAGTTTCGGCATTTCGAATTGAAACAAAGCCGGATTCAAACTCAAGATCGATTAGTTCAAGCGGTGTGTAGCCAGGCAGCCCACACATCCAGAGAGTATTTAGATCATCGGTAATTTCTTTTACAGTTGCATCAAATGTTTTCGCTAATTCGGATATTGCGATGCCTTGATGAGTTGTTAAATAAGGAACTAAATCCAATAGTCGTGCAGTTCGGGCCAGTCCCGATTCTTGTTTAGCCATGAATTTTCACCAACTTCTCTAGAGCAGAAACAACTGCGCTTCTGAGTTGGACCGGCGATGAAACAATGACATCTTCACCATGCCAAAGAACCAAGTTAGTTATGAAATCAAGATCAAAAATTGGTACTTCAAGTAGATCCCAGTCATCGGCAGTTTCGATGGTGGTGGCCAGGCGCCGAAGCTGGTATCCAGCACCAGGTCGGACTTGTAGAACAGCTAAGGGAGTTTCTATTACAGGTTCGAGTTCGGCGATTTCAAAAGTAACTGGGATTGCATAACTTTGCGTCTTGCCGACTGTAGTAACAACGCCTTGAATTCGATCAACCCGGAAATTTCGAATCGCACTTTTTTCGGTATCTAAGCCAATTAGATACCAGTGTGATTTACGCGCTTGAACTCCATAAACCTGCAATTGGCGTTTCTGCGCGACACCCTGAATATTCAAGTAATCGAATTCAATGGTCGTCAGCGAAGTCAGCGCGTCTAATGCGCTTCGTAACTTTTCATCGGCACCAATTAGTTTCGGGGCCATTACTGGCAATTGAGATGAGTCGGTATCTAAACCGATAGAAGTCAACTTGCGAAGCGCTTGTTGGGAAAGATCAGTAAATGCGGCATCTTGCCAAGCTTGGGCTGCAAGCGAAAGTAATGTGACTTGGGTCGGCGTTAAATCACGTAGTGAAAGTGCATAGCTCTCAGGGCGAATTCGATAACCGGCTTCATCATCGAAAAGTGGATCTAAGCCACCAACTTCGATCTGAATGCCTAACTTGCGGAGATCATCCTTATCTCGTTCGAACATTCGTTCTTTCGCTTCGGCGCTACCTTCGTAGCCTTCGATATTTCTAAAGATTTCGTTCTTGGTTAAATATCTTTTAGTAGCTAGCAACGCAATCGTTAAATTAACTAGGCGCTCATTCTTCCGCGACACCGTAGGCTCCTTTCGCTGGGCGACGTCTACGCGCCAATACTTCAACGCCAGGTGCCATGCGTCGGCTAATTATGAGAAAACCGGTATGAGCGATCATGCGCTGTTGTGGGCGTACTGCTAAACCTTCGTGATGCCAACCGCGAATCATTGACTCATTACTTTCAGGTTCAGTGAAACGGCCGTCAGCTTTAAGCGCCTCAGCAGTAGCTGACAACTGGGTAGTTGTTGCGACGTAAGCTAAGAAAACACCACCTGGCCGCAAAACATTTGCTGCCATATCAACACATTCCCATGGGGCTAGCATGTCCAGAACTACCCGGTCGAATTGATGCGAAAACTCTTTTTCTTGCACCGAACCTAAATCGCAACTCCAGTTGGCAGGTGTTTCGCCGAAATAATCGGCCACATTAGCTTTAGCAATATCGGCGAACTCTTCGCGACGTTCAACTGAATGAACTAACCCTTCAGCCCCGACAGCGCGCAGCAAGGTAATAGTTAAAGCGCCACTACCAACACCGGCTTCTAACACTCGTGCGCCTGGATAAATGTCGGCAAAGCCTAAAATGAAAGCGGCATCTTTTGGATAAACGATCGTTGCTCCGCGTGGCATAGATAAGACGTAGTCACCGAGTAGTGGCTTGAAGGCTGTGAACTTTAAGCCAGCGGTTGTGCTGATAACCGAGCCTTCTGGAATTCCAACTAACTCGTCGTGAACGATCCAGCCTTTATGGGTATGCCATTCTTTGCCGGCAGTGATGGTTAAGGAATACATCTTGCCTTTAGGATCGGTTAGCTGAATTCGATCACCGTAGGCAAAAGTGCCCGCTTGTAGCGAAGCGAGTGATTTCGGAGCCGGGGTATTTTCGGACATGACCGCATCCTAGTTCAGCCAGAGTATGAAAGTCAGCCCAACTTTGTCACACCTATGGCCTATCTTGAGCGAGTGGCAAACATGCGGTTATCCCCTAGTCGAGTTTCAGAGTTTACGAATTGTCCACAACTCTACAAATATCGCAGCATTGATAAATTACCCGAGCCACCAAGCATTGATGCCGAACGAGGCACGCTAGTTCACACGGTTCTTCATGATCTCTTTGAATCCCCTGCCGAACTTAGAAATTTAGATACTGCAGTTGAACTCTTGCCATCACGTTGGCAAGCTCAATTAGCCGCTAAACCCGACTTAGCGCCATTGATTAGCAACGAAAAAGAATGGATCGATCGGGCTAATGCGCTATTGGCTACCTATTTTAAGTTAGAAAAGCCGGAAACTTTTGAACCAAGTTTTAGAGAGCTACACCTTGAGTTCGATTTGAATTCAGATCTATACCTACATGGGTATGTTGATCGACTAGATGTGGCTCCTACTGGTGAAGTTCGCATCGTTGATTACAAAACTGGGAAGTCACCGAAACCGGGTTGGGAAGCTAAAGCTCTTTTTCAATTACAGGTTTACGCACTTCTTTACTACAAGACCCATAACGTCTTGCCGCGGTTGTTACTGCTGATCTATTTAGGCGATGGTGCTCTTGTAAAAAGCGTTCCAACTTTGGCCGATCTGACTGCGACTGAAGCGACTCTGATTCGCATTGCAAATGAAATACAACTAGCTATTGAGAAGGATGTTTGGCCAACTAAACCATCTCGGCTATGTGATTGGTGCTACTTTAAAGCGATCTGTCCTGCGCATACTTAAGCGCTAACTTCTCATAATTCCAATTAGCAAGCGAGTCAGTCACATCAACTCTGCCGCTTTTTTCAATTGGAACCAAGTGCGGTACCGCCAATACCCAGGCGCCAGACGCTTTAGCTGCCGTAACGCCGGTTAAGGAATCTTCTAATACTAGTGAATTGGAAATGTCATGTCCCCCGCTAGCTGCCGCTAGTAAATAACCTTCTGGATCTGGTTTTGAAACTTTCACATCGCCACTTGAAATCGATCTAACAAATGGATTTTCCTCGAAGTTACTCAACGCTGCATCTACTAGCGATCTTGGACTAGCCGAAACTAAAGTCAATGGAACCCCATGCGCTCGAAGATCATTTATAAGTTCGATCGCCCCAGGCATGAAGGGCAAATCACCTTTGAACTTTTCTACCATGCGATCAATAATTTCTAACGTCAATGAGTTTCCATCGCGCTTACCGCCGATTAAACCCGACATGTATTCACCAACTCGATCTAGGGGGCCGCCTAAACATGCAGCTTGATCGGACGCGAGCCATTGGTAGCCGTGTTCAGCCATCATTTGCGTCTCAGAAATTAACCAGAGAGGTTCGGAGTCAACCAATAAACCATCCATGTCAAAAAAGACTGCGCTATAGAAATCTGTTAGCGCATCAGTTGGCATTGAAATATTTTGCCTCAGGGTGATGCACAATGATTGCACTTGTTGATTGTTCTGGGTGGAGTTGGAACTCTTCGGAAAGTTCCACGCCAATTCGACCAGGTTCTAATAGTTCACATAGTTGAACTTGCTGCTCAATATCTGGGCAAGCTGGATAACCAAATGAGTAACGTGATCCGCGATAGCCCTGATCGAGAATGCCTTGTAAGTCAGGCGCATCTTCAGCACGCACCTGCATTTCTTCACGGATACGTTGATGCCAGTACTCAGCGAGTGCTTCAGTTAGCTGCACAGATAACCCATGCAGTTCTAGATATTCACGGTACTCGTTTTTAGCGAATAGTTCAGCGGCGGCTTTACTGATCGTGTTACCCATTGTTACAACATGGAAAGCAACGACATCGACTTTGCCCGACTCTTTACTTACGAAGAAATCACTTATGCATAAACGGCGATCTCGACGCTGACGTGGGAATGAGAAACGAGTTCGCTCTTTTCCTTTATCCGGTCCTTCATGATGCAGAATTACGAGTTCGTTTCCTTCGCTAACGCATGGGAAATATCCATAAACAACGGCCGCCTCTAGCCAACCTTCTGATTGAACTTGATTTAGCAGGGCGCGAAGACGTGGTCGGCCTTCAGTTTCTGCCATTGCATCGTATTCACCACGAGCACCTTTCAGACCCCACTGCCCCATGAACAGAGCACGTTCGTCAAGCATGCCCGAGTAATCTGCGAGCGGAATTCCCTTAACAATTCGTGATCCGAAGAACGGCACATTGGGAATATCAATATCCAGTGCTACATCGCTGCGCGTAGTATCAATCTCTTCACTGATTTCAATATTGCGAGTTGACTTAACTTTTCGCTCACGTAGCGCAGGCAGTGCAGCCCCTGGTTCGCCACGTTTGACCGCCATGATCGCATCCATTAAACGCAAGCCTTCAAATGCATCACGGGCGTAGCGAACTTCTCCTGGGAAAATTTCAGCTAAATCTTGCTCTACGAAAGCACGGGTAAGCGCAGCTCCGCCCAGAACGATTGGCCATTTTTGATCTAATCCACGGGCGGTAATTTCTTCAAGATTCTCTTTCATGATTACGGTGGATTTAACTAAGAGACCACTCATGCCAATTGCATCAACGTTATGTTCTTGAGCAGCATCAACGATTTGATTGATGGTCTGCTTAATTCCGATGTTAACAACTTGGTAGCCGTTGTTAGACAAAATGATGTCAACTAAATTCTTACCAATATCGTGAACGTCGCCCTTAACAGTTGCCAGCAGCATGCGACCGCGACCTTGGTCATCAGTTTTTTCCATATGTGGCTCTAGATAAGCAACCGCGCTCTTCATAACTTCTGCGCTCTGCAAAACGAAAGGTAGCTGCATCTCGCCTTTACCAAACAGCTCGCCAACTACCTTCATGCCCTCCAGTAAGTGATCATTAATAATCTGCAACGGTTTGATTCCCTGCGTCATCGCCAGATCTAGATCTGCCTCTAGTCCTACTTTCTCTCCATCGATAATGCGGCGTTGTAGCCGCTCTTCAAGAGGCAACGCAGCTAAGCCAGCCGCGCGTAAGTTACGGGTCGCTGCAACTTCGACACCTTCAAATAACTGCAGGAACTCAGTTAGTGGGTCGTAAGTACATTCACCATCCGCATAAGTTCGGCGATCATAAATTAGATCAAGTGCGACTTCACGGGCGCGCGCATCGATGCGAGCCATTGGTGTGATCTTGGATGGATGCACAATTGCCGAATCAAGTCCAGCATCCACACATTCATGCAGGAACACTGAGTTAAGCACAATTCGAGAAGCGGCATTTAGACCGAACGAAACATTGCTAACTCCAAGAGTTGTTTGCACTTCGGGGAATTCGAGTTTTAAGGCGCGAATAGCTTCAATAGTTTCAATGCCATCTCGACGAGTTTCTTCTTGACCAGTTGCGATTGGGAAAGTTAAACAATCGATCAAGATATCGCCGGTAGCCATCCCCCAGTTAGTCGTTAAATCTAGGATCAATCGGCGAGCCACTTTGAGTTTCCACTCTTTGGTACGCGCTTGGCCGTCTTCATCAATAGTAAGCGCGACCACGCTAGCGCCATGCTCTTGTACTAAAGGCATGATCTTTGCGAAGCGTGATGTCGGGCCGTCGCCATCTTCATAGTTAACTGAGTTAATAACACTGCGGCCACCTAATTGTTCAAGACCGGCCTTAAGAACAGCTGGCTCAGTTGAATCTAAAACAATTGGCAAGGTAGATGCGGTAGCGAATCGGCTAGCAAGTTCAGTCATATCTCTGGCGCCATCGCGACCAACGTAATCAACCGAAAGATCAAGCATGTGTGCGCCTTCGCGTATTTGATCGCGGGCAATCTCTACGCAGGTCTGCCAATCCTCAACTATCAAAGCATCGCGAAATGCTCTAGAACCATTTGCATTCGTGCGCTCACCGATCGCTAAATAAGTTTTATCTTGGCGAAACGGTACGAATTGATAAAGCGAAGAAGCGCCAGCTTCAGTTACTGGACTGCGATCCTTAATTTGGTGACCTTTAAATTTTTCTACAACGGCTGCCAAGTGAGCAGGGGTCGTACCGCAACAACCACCTAGAAGAGAAATGCCGTAGTCCGCAACAAAGGTATCTAGAGCGGTAGCCAGTTCATCGGGACCGAGTGGATATTCGGCACCTTTTTTACCAAGAATTGGTAGCCCCGCATTCGGCATAACTGAAAGTGCGACTTTTGAATTTTGGGATAGGTAGCGCAGGTGCTCAGACATTTCTGCTGGACCAGTGGCACAGTTAAGACCGATCAAATCAATTTCTAGCGGGGCCAGTGCGTTTAGCGCTGCGCCAATTTCTGAGCCAAGCAACATAGTTCCAGTTTGTTCAACAGTTACTTGGGCGATCAAAATAACGTCACGATCAACTTTGGCCATCGCAGCGCGCGAGCCGTTCACCGCTGCTTTTGCTTGTAATAAATCTTGAGTGGTTTCAATTAGAAGTGCGTCAGATCCGCCATCTAGTAAACCTTGTGCTGCCGTTTCGTAGGCATTGCGTAAGAATTCATAAGTTGTGTGTCCAAGAGTTGGCAGCTTGGTTCCGGGTCCGAGAGATCCTAAAACAAAGCGTGGTTTATCTGCAGTAGAAAATTTATCTGCGCATTCGCGCGCAATCTTGGCACCAGCGAAAGCTAATTCGTAGATTCGATCCTCGATGCCGTACTCAGCTAAGTTCGCCCAGTTGGCACCAAAGGTATTTGTTTCAATCGCATCTACGCCGACAGCTAAATATTCGTTATGGACACTTGCGACAATATCGGGACGAGAAACATTCAATATTTCATTGCAGCCTTCGTGATTCTGAAAGTCTTCAAGTGTTGGATCAGCAGCCTGCAACATCGTGCCCATCGCGCCATCGACAATCACAATTCGCTCGGCCAACGCCTGACGAAGCAAAGAAGGCGTTTTTACGAGGCTCATTGGCCCAAGGTTACCAGTAGATAATTTTTCGCGTTTAAATCGCTATACCTAAGAAGGTATCAATGGCTCTACTTAACTCGCCACTACTGCCACCAGTTAGACCACTTTCGGTCTGCTCTATCCAGCTATCAATAGCCTTGATGGCACGAGGTGTGTCTAAATTATCGGCCAAACTAGCAATGATCAAAGCAATGCACTCTTTGGTAGGTGCAACCTCATTGCGACTAAGAGCACTTTGCAAACGAGCCATTCGAGCGGTGGCTTCGGCTAATACTGCATCAGTCCACATGCGGTCGCGACCATATGCAGCGCTTAGCAGTGCTAATCGAATAACCATTGGATCTACGCCGGCCGCAACTAATTTACTAACAAAAACTAGATTGCCCTTGCTCTTACTCATTTTCTCGCCGTCTAACCCAACCATTCCGGCATGAACATAAGTTTGCGCATACGGTTTGCCAGTCATTATCGCTACCTGAGAAGCGCCCATTTCATGATGCGGGAAAATCAAATCACTACCGCCACCTTGAATATCGATCGCATAGTCATCTGCTGGATCCGGTTTCAAATAAGCCAATGCGATGGCACTACATTCGATATGCCAACCTGGCCGGCCGGAGCCAAATGGTGAGGGCCATGATGGTTCGCCAGGACGTGCCGCTAACCAAACTAAACAGTCGAGCACATCTTTCTTGCCTACTCGATCGGGATCCCCGCCACGTTGTGAAAAAATCTCTTGCATCTCAACCTGCGAATAGTGAGATCGAGTTCCGAACTCAGCATCGCTGCGAACCTGGAAGTAGAGATCCTCATCAACTGAATAAATAGTGTCAGCTGCTTTAAGTACTTCAATAGCTTCGGTAACTAGCGGGATTGCTTCAACTGCCCCGATATAACTTTCCGGCGGCAAGATATGAAGATTAACCATGTCGCCTCGGAATAATTCAATTTGGGAATGAGCTAAATCTTCCCAATCGATACCATCACGTTTAGCACGTTCAAGTAATGGATCATCGATGTCAGTTATGTTTTGTACGTAACGGACTTCAGCACCAGTTGCGCGTAAGTAGCGATTAATCAAATCAAACGTTAAATAAGTAGCTGCGTGGCCAAGGTGAGTTGCATCGTAAGGAGTAATACCGCAGACATACATGCGATAAAGGCTCTTAGTTGGCAGCGCTTTCTTAGTTCCAGAAAGTGTGTCTTTTAAAGTCAGTTTCGGCAGCGAATACTTAGGATCCACATCTGGAATCGCAACTGTTGGCCAAGAACGCATTGTCCTATCCTAGAACGGCGGCCACGGAACTGCAGGCCAATCTGGGCTGGGCGATGGAAAGACTTTTGTGGCTTGTAACCGAGAAACACGCAACTTTAATGCGTTGAACTCTTCCTCAGTGATTAGCGGCTGAATCATGTTGCCAGCATCAGCATCGAGTTTGGTAGCAAGTACATTTAACATGGCGATTTCTGTATCCAAGAGCTCTAACTGTTCCCATTGCCACAGAACCGTTCGCAATTTATCTTCAGAATGAAAA
>JBEINS010000157.1:0-2746 GCA_040377985.1 Candidatus Planktophila sp.
AGCAAACCGATCGAACGGATTGCATCGTCGTTACCAGGAATCTTGAAATCAACTTCGTCGGGATCGCAGTTAGTGTCTAGAACAGCAATAACTGGAATTCCTAGCTTCTTAGCTTCTTGAACTGCTAAGTGCTCTTTCTTGGTGTCGATAACCCAGATTGCGCTAGGCAACTTGGTCATGTCACGAATACCGTTTAGGTTCTTCTGTAGCTTCTCGCGCTCGCGACGAAGAACTAGAAGTTCTTTCTTAGTTAGCAACTGATCGTTAGCATTTTCTAGCTTCTCAAGTTCCTTAAGACGCTGAATACGCTTGTATACAGTTGGGAAGTTTGTAAGCATTCCACCTAACCAACGCTCAGTTACGTAAGGCATTCCTACGCGAGCTGATTGCTGGATGATTGGTTCGTGTGCTTGCTTCTTGGTACCAACATAAAGAATGTGGCCACCCTTTGCTACAACATCCTTAACGAATTCATATGCGCTATCGATAAGTGCAAGTGATTGTTGGATGTCGATGATGTAGATGCCATTGCGCTCAGCAAAAATAAAGCGCTTCATCTTTGGATTCCATCGACGTGTTTGGTGTCCGAAGTGGACTCCACTGTCGAGAAGTTCTCGCATTGTTACTACGGCCATGACGGCACGCTCCTTCTTCGGTTTTTCGCGCACGCGGCAACGAATAAACCTGACTCGGTTTATGGTGAATCAATTTGATTCACCCGTCGCACTCGAATTCATCGACCAATTACTTGGACCGAGATGACTATGCCGGCGAACCGGTGAGTGCTGAGATGTCACCAACTGGGTAGTTGGTGCAGGGCAAATCCTACCTGAGCGTGAAGAGTGGTTCTTACCTCTTATATACGCACTAAATGCGGGCGGATAGCTCGCTCTTGAGCAGGTCAGCCAGGTGCGGGGCAATCTTCCAATCAGCCAACATCGCCTGATAGCGATCGACCTCAGCTGGGTCGACTTTGACCCCGGTTTTCACGGCACGAATCATGATGTTTCGAGGGGTGTGTTCTCCCCCAATGAATTCGACGATATCAACTCGATAACCCAACAATTTAAGAATCTGCGCCCGCAAAGAATCAGTCATCAAATCAATTAATCGCTCGCTAACTACGCCGTGCCGAGTTAACAAAGACCAAGGTTCTGGAACTAGATCAATCTGGGCCTGTAAATCATGGTGACAACAAGGTGCCAACATAATTACTTTCGCTGAATTCTTAACTGCCCAAGCAATCGAATCATCGGTCGCGGTATCGCAAGCATGAAGTGCGATTGCGATATCAACTGCTTGCACCGGCGTATCAGCAATCTTAGAAACTAGGAACTGGGCATCTGCGCCTAGTGAATTAGCGATCTGATCATTATGGCGCTTTGATTCTTCGCGTTCATCAACGCCTAAGACTTTCACTTTTTGAGTAGCGCTATTTAAATATTCTTGCACGGCAAAAGTTAGATAGGCATGACCGCAGCCAAGATCGACAATTGAGATCTCAGATTGTGCGCCAACTTCATTATCAAGTGTTGGTTTTAGCAGCCTTAAGAATTCTTCGACTTGGCGATACTTATCCATCTTCGATGGCTTGATTCGCTTATGACCATCGTGCATTCCAAGTAACGCAAAGATGCGATTGTCTTCTGGCAACAAGCGCTGCTTCTGGCGATCATGCGTTAAATCGCGTTCAAGCTTTACTCGACCAATAGTGACTAGTGCTTCATCTTTCTTACTGATGCGCACTGAGTAACTTTCAGTCGTACTTTCAACTAGCAAATTTGCAAAGCCTTGGCCCAGAAATTCCGCGAAATCTATTTCATTAGCGCTTAAATTCTTAGTTGTAACTTGGCGGCCATCTGTTGATTGAATCTGCAACTTCTCTTCGCCTTTAAGCAGCACTGGCTTGATATCAATGCGTTCTGCAGTTGGCGTTAAATTCCGGCGACGGCCAGATAAAACAGCACGTACGAAATCAGGAGACTTAATGTGCTCTTCAAGTTCGGCAAATGCTCGCGATAAATCAATCTTCATTACTTACGCCCTGGGGTGTGCTTGTTTGAAGGCGGCTTGCAAACGCTCAGTTGAAACGTGCGTATAGATCTGAGTTGTCGCGAGCGAGGCATGCCCAAGTATCTCCTGAACTGTGCGCAGATCAGCACCACCTTCGAGCAAGTGCGTTGCTGCCGAATGGCGCAAAGCATGCGGTCCCATGCGTTCAAAACCTTCGAGCGCCGATAGCGCGTTATATACAACGGTGCGTACAGCTCGTTGATCAATACGTTTTCCGCGAGCGCCGATAAAAACACATTTCTCAGATTGCTCTTTCATAAGTAGCGGACGACCATCGGCAAGCCAAGCTTTAAGAGCGCGCATGGCCGGATTACCAATTGGAATCGTGCGCTCTTTGCTGCCTTTGCCGAACACTCGAATCGTTTGGCGTTCGTAATCAATATCTTGTAAATCAAGGCCACAAAGTTCAGCCACACGTGCCCCGCTTGCATACAAAACTTCAACCATTGCCCGATCACGCAGAGCTAGTGGACCTTCGCCTTCATCGACGCGTGCAGCGAGAGCATCCATAGCAATGCCAGTACTTGCGGCATCTAGTACTTCGGGCAGTGTGCGATGAGCTTTGGGTGTTGCTAAATTCGCACCGACATCACTTGTTAAATAATTATGTTTAAAGGCCCACTTAGTAAAAAGCCGAATCGATACCGCGCGACGCGACATAGTTGTGCGAGCT
>JBEINS010000029.1:0-8917 GCA_040377985.1 Candidatus Planktophila sp.
ATTCGTAAGTCTTTCGATAACGAACTTGTTTTAAATGACTTGTCGCTAACCGTTAAAGAACACACTGCCACCGTTTTAATTGGCGCTTCTGGTTCAGGTAAATCAACGCTGTTGCGCTGCATTAATTTGCTGGAAACGATCGATGATGGCCAAATCTTTCTAGATGGTCAAGAAATCTCTGACCCGCTAATAAGTGTTGATGAGGTAAGACGCAAACTGGGTATGGTTTTTCAATCATTTAATTTGTTCCCCCATAAAACCGTGCTCGAAAACATCACCTTGTCACCAATTAAGGTGCACGGAATCGCGCCCGATCAAGCTCGCGACGAAGCAATGGTGTTGCTAAAACGCTTTGATTTAGCTGATAAAGCCGATCAATACCCTGATCGTTTAAGCGGTGGCCAACAGCAACGAGTGGCGATTATCCGCTCGCTGGCCGTAAATCCTCGAGTTCTATTGCTCGATGAAATTACCTCAGCGCTTGACCCCGTCTTAGTTAATGAAGTACTAAGTATTGTGCGCGACTTAAAGCACGATGGCATGACCATGGTTTTAGCAACGCATGAGATGGGCTTTGCTACCCAAGTGGCTGATGAAGTTTGTTTCCTAGAATCAGGTTTAATTCTTGAACGTGGCAGCGCTGAACAAGTTCTAAAGAGTCCGCAGAATGCGAAGACGAAAGATTTCTTAAAGCGAGTCCACGAAGCTGGCAGACTTTAAAACCATTGCTCTACCTGCCTCAAGTCTGGCAACTGGAACTCTAAATGGTGAACAAGAAACGTAATCTAAGCCGACTTCATTAAAGAATTGAATGGAGCGACCATCGCCACCATGCTCACCACAAACTCCTAACTTGAAATCAGGACGAAGTTTGCGTGCTTGATCCGCCGCCGTCTTCACAAGTAAGCCAACACCATCTTGATCAAGTGATTCAAATGGATTAAACGGTAGCAACTCTAAATCTAGATAGAGCGGCAAGAATGTTGACTCGACATCATCTCGACTAAAAGCCCAAGTTAGCTGGGTTAAGTCATTAGTTCCGAAACTAAAGAAGTCGGCATAGATTCCGAGACGAGATGCAGTAATTGCTGCACGTGGTGTTTCAATCATGGTGCCAATTGGAAATTCGACATCGACGCCAGTGCCCTTAAAGGCTCGCTTTATTTCAGCTTCGAGTGTTTCACGCAGATGCAATAGCTCGCGCTGTGTTGCTACCAACGGAATCATTACTTCAGGTTTTGGATCATGCCCTAATTTCTTAACTTCGAGATAGGCATAAACCAGTGCGCGAACCTGCATTTTGTAGAGCTCAGGAATCAAAATGCCCAGGCGCACGCCACGCAGACCCAGCATCGGATTCGCCTCATGCATACGTTTAACTGCAGCGAAAATTGCCGCTTCGCGAGCAGGTACTTCTTCGCCAATAGCTTCAAGGGTAGCCATGTGGGCCGAGAGTTCAGCCAGAGGTGGCAAGAACTCATGTAACGGTGGATCGAGTAATCGCACGGTTACTGGTAATCCTGACATTGCCATCATGATGCCTACGAAATCTGCCCGTTGTAACGGTTCCATTTCAGCAATAACTGCGCGCTGAATTTCATCATTTTCGGCAAGAACTAATCGTTCTACATACGAACGTCGTGGGCCAAGGAACATATGTTCGGTGCGACATAACCCAACACCTTCGGCGCCCAAGATACGTGCCCGAATTGCATCTTCCGGGGTATCAGCATTTGTGCGCACTTCTAAATGACGACAACTATCGGCATAGCTAAGCATGCGATCAACTGCTTTAACTACTGGCGAAGCTTCATCGCTACTTGAAGATAACAAACCTTCTAAATATGAAGTTACTGGCGATGCGATTACCGGAATTCGTCCTAAATAAACGGCGCCGGTTGCACCATCAATGGAAATAATTTCACCGGCATAAACGCTTTGGCTTCCAACTGTAAAGAACCCACCTGATTCATCAACTGAAATCGCTTCAGTTCCACATACTGCAGTCTTGCCCATGCCACGAGCAACTACTGCTGCGTGCGAAGTTTTACCGCCACGACTTGTGAGGATTCCTTCGGCGGCAACCATGCCCACTAAATCATCGGGGCTAGTTTCTCGACGAACCAAAATCACTTTGTGGCCATCTTTAGCTAAATCAAACGCTTTCTTCGAATCAAAGACTACTTCGCCAACTGCTGCACCAGGTGATGCTGGAATTCCGCGTGCGATTTCTTTAACACTGCTACTTAAATCAAATTGCGGAAACATTAACTGAGCTAATTGATCACCAGTCACTCGACGAAGCGCTTCGTCCATATCAATGCGACCCTCGTCAACTAAGGCCAACGCAATGCGAAATGCAGCTTCTGCGGTGCGCTTACCTACTCGGGTCTGCAGAATCCAAAGTTTTCCTTTTTCAACGGTAAATTCGATATCGCAGAGATCCTTGTAATGGTTCTCAAGCAGCGCCATAACCCGCTCTAGTTCAGCGTGAACATCGGGCAAAATAGCGCCGAATTCAACTAACGAGATCGTGTTGCGAATGCCCGCAACTACATCTTCGCCTTGTGCCCGCTCTAGGTAGTCGCCGTAACTGCCGACTTCACCGGTCGAAGGATTGCGGGTAAATGCCACACCAGTACCGGAGTCTTGGCTTAAATTTCCAAAGACCATTGATTGGATATTCACGGCAGTGCCTAAATCAGATGAGATGCGTTCGCGACGTCGATAGACATTGGCACGCTCAGAGTTCCAAGAATGAAAAACGGCTTCAATTGAACGTTGCAGGTGCACTCGCGGATCAGTCGGGAAAGTTTCGCCCGTAAAGATTTCACAGCTCTTTATATATCCAGCCGCCATCGCCTTTAAGCCAGCCGCATCTAATTCAGAGATTGCTTTGACGCCGAACTGAGCCAAGATAACTTCTTGCACTTTGTGGAATTCAATTTGTGGCACTTCACAAACAATTCGACTATACATATCAATAAAGCGTCGGTAGCAATCCCAAGCAAATTGTTCATTGCCAGTTTCGATTGCTAGTTGCTCTGCAACTTCAGGAGTCATTCCCACATTTAAAACAGTTTCCATCATGCCAGGCATTGAGAATTTGGCACCAGATCGCACCGAGAGAATTAGTGGCTTTAATGGGTTACCGAATTCTTTATCAAGTTCTTTTTCTAGCGCAGACATGGCAGCATCTAATTCAGCTGGTAACGATTTCGGTGAATGGCCACTCTTTAAAAACTCTTGACAGGCTTTTGTGGTAATTGTAAATCCGGGCGGAACAGGTAATCCGATTTTCACCATCTCGGCCAAGTTCGCACCTTTGCCGCCAAGTAAATCTGATTGCGTGCGATCACCAAAAGTGAATGGAAAAATAAACTGCTCAGCCATGGTGCTCTCCCCATTGAGAACCTAAGGCGCCATTGCCTCAGTTACTAATTAGGTTAGACCTAAAGGCTCAAATGGTGGGCAGTAATGTTCACGATTCGGAACAGTTGCCCTGTCTGCTCAATCACAGTGCAGCAATGCAGAGCGAAGAAACCGCTCTTGTTCCGCATGGTGGATCGTTCTTTGGGTTACGCGCAACTACAACGTTCTGACTCTGGAACCCCAACAAGTGCTTCTTCGATATGTTCCCCGCAACCAGACCAAGTTGGTTTATTGCAATTGCGACAGATAACTTTGCTACACATTTTACTTACCTTTCGTTTCACTAATGTTTGGAACTCTAACTGACCAAACTCCTAAAGTTGCAACTGGCACTGCTGCTAGTAGGCAGAGCCAGCCGTAGCCCAAGGTGCCGATTACAACGCCAGCCATAGCGCCACCACCGGCGCCCATTAAATTCATTAACAAGTCGCTGGCACCTTGTGAAGATGGACGTAGTTGAGTCTCGACAGCTTCGGATAAGAGTGCCGAGCCGGCAATCAAGGTGCAAGACCAACCTAAGCCGAGTAGAAAAAGACCAAATCCAAGTTGGATTGAATTATGCGGATCTGCCATTCCCGAGATCAAACTTGATGTCAACAAGATAACTACGCCGAGTTGAATGACCCAACGACGACCCATCCGATCACTCAGCGCGCCAACAATCGGTGAGAAGGCATACATGCCAACGATGTGAATACTAATTACTAGACCAATTATCGTAAGCGTCACATCAACATGCGCCATATGAACTGGCGTCATGACCATTATCGAAACCATTGCAATATGACCAATTGCAATGGCTGCTATAGCAAAGAGAGCAGCCGGGTTTTTTCTAATTAACTTTAAAATTTTGCGAGCTGATAGAAGTTCATGGCGTTCCTCAGTTTTAGCCAATAATTTTGCAGCAGTTAAATATGGATCGGGCTTTAGAAATAACCAGATTACTAAGGCCCCCATACCTAAAGTAACGAGTGCCAAAATATATGGACCCACTAATTTTGGTAGTCCTAGAGATTCAGCGAGAGCACCTGATGGCCCCATTAAATTCGGCCCAGTAACAGCGCCAACTGTCGAACCCCAAACAACGTAGGAAAGTTGGCGAGATCTATTTGAGTCATCTGCTAAATCAGTTGCAGCAAACCGGGCTTGGTAGCCAGATGCTGAGGCAGCTCCAACTAAGAAAGTTCCAAAGAGCATTGCAATTAAAATTCGTTGTGAGCCACCAAAGATCGCAAAAGCTGCACCTATCAAGCCAACGGTGTAGCCAACTGAAAGTCCTAATCGACGACCACCACGTTGAGTTAATCTAGAAAGTGGAATCGCCATCGCGGCAGCGCCAAGTACGGCAGTGGCACCAGCAAGACCAGCTAGCGTTTCCGAATTTGAAATCGAAGAGACCAACAGTGATCCAGCAGCAACTGTGCCGGCGACTCCTACCCCACTAAGAACCTGGGTAGTTGCCAGGACTTTGACTGTCCGTTTTTGGATATCTTGGGTGCTTTGTGACTTCACTTCGTAAGCCTACTCAGCGTGCTTATCTGTTGCCAGTATTTAGACCTGCACTTACCCTTACTTATTGCGAAAAGGGGTGGGGAAATGAAATACAAGTCAGTTAAAGGTTTGCTTAAAGGTGATGAATCACTGATCCCTGTCACCTTTATCGACAAGCTGGAAGACCTGCTTCATGGTTTTCTTGGCATAGTCCTATTCGTTATCTCAGTCCTAGCTGCTGGCTATAGCCTGCAACGATTAATTGAGACTCGGCCATTTTTCCCGGTAGGAATGATTCAAGGCATTAATGACATTCTCTTTGTAGTCATCATTCTCGAGATCATGCGCACCGTGATTGTGCGCTTTACCGATGGTATTTTCCAACTAGATAACTTCTTGATTATTGGTGTTATTGCAGCAGTTCGCCACATTCTTACCGTGGGCGCATCTCTGACGATGGAAAAAGAGAAAACCACCGAGTATTTCAATCGTGCCCTAATCGAAATGGGCGTAAACACTGGAATTGTTTTAGCGCTGGTATTTGCGCTATTCCTATCTCGAGCCGCACGTAAATCGAGCGCTGCTAAGTAACCGTTCAGGCTTGCACCAAATAAATCTTGCTGGTGGCGGGTGAAGGATTTGAACCTTCGAAGGCAGAGCCGGGGGATTTACAGTCCCCTCCCATTGGCCGCTCGGGCAACCCGCCAAGGTCGAACAAGTACTGCGGCAAATTATGGATACTACGAGGGGAAAGGATACCTTAGGCAAGTAGGCTCAATTACCGCCTGAAAACCGCTTTGAAAGGTCTCATAACTATGGCTGATGCAAGTTTCGACATAACCTCAAAGATCGACCGCATGGAACTCGATAACGCCATTAATCAGGCGATCCGCGAGATCGATACCCGCTTTGATTTTAAGAACACTGGTTCAAAGATCGAACTTGAAGGCGAGAAGATCTCAATCGAAGCCGATACCGAAGAGCGCGCTAAAGCTGTTCTCGATGTGGTTAAAGACAAGATGGTAAAGCGCGGAGTTTCGCTAAAGCATTTAGATCCAGCTCCCCCACAACTTAGCGGCAAGATTTACAAGATTGCCTGCCCGCTTAAAGAAGGCATTACAACTGAAAATGCTAAGAAGATTGCCAAGTTGATTCGCGATGAAGGTCCTAAGTCAGTTAAGACTCAGATCCAAGGCGATGAATTGCGCGCTACTTCAAAGAGCCGTGATGATCTGCAAGAAACCATGGAACTTGTTAAAAATGGTGGCTTTGAATTTGCAGTTCAATTTACGAATTTCCGCTAATTGAAAAGTACTAAAACTGGCCTGATTTTCGGAGTTTCGGCCTACGTACTTTGGGGGCTATTCCCACTGTATTGGCCGCTGCTTGAACCAGCGGGTGCTCTTGAAATTGTTGGGCACCGAGCAGTCTGGTCTTTAGCATTTTGCGTAATAGCTTTAACAATTACTAAGGCAATCAAGCCGGCGCTTGCAACAATGCGTCGGCCAAAGGTATTCGTAAAACTATTGGCAGCAACTGCGCTAATTTCGATTAACTGGATTGTTTATATCTGGGCAACCAATAACGGTCACGTAGTTGAAGCTTCACTTGGTTACTACATCAACCCAATTATTATGATTGCAATCGGCATCATTTTATTAAAAGAGAAGATGCGCAAACTTCAGTGGGCCTCAGTTTCAATTGCAGCCCTTGGTGTTTTGGTTTTAACAATTGATTACGGTCGCCTGCCTTGGGTGGCACTAGCCCTTGCACTCTCATGGGGCACTTATGGATTTATTAAGAAGCAGTTAGGCCTTGGCGCACTCGAAGGTTTAGGTATCGAAACCGCAATAGCAGCCCCGTTTTACTTGGCTTATCTGGCCTGGATCGGGGTTGAAGGTGGCGGCCATTTTGGTAGTGGAATTGGTTTGACCTTACTTTTAATCGGATCCGGAGTTGTAACTGCGATACCACTGCTGCTTTTCAATGGTGCCGGAAACCGCTTGCCTTACACAGTCATTGGTTTGTTGCAGTTCATTACGCCTACCCTGCAATTTTCAATCGGAGTTTGGGTTCGTCACGAAGCCATGCCAACAGCTCGTTGGGCAGGATTCTTAATTATTTGGGCGGCGCTAGTTGTTCTGGCAACTGATCTAATTCGATCAAGCCGAGCGGTCGACAACAGCGTCGCATAGCGAAAATAGCGCACCTGTTGCATCATTAACTGGCAATGGGCCAAGGGCTGCGCGAGCATCGCGAGCAATTTGCATTAACTGTAGGCGTGATTGATCTAAAGCTTTGTGATTACGCAATTCTTTTAATACTTGATTAACAACTTTTTTATCCGCAATTGGTTTGGAAAGTAACTTCTGTAAATCGCGATCAGCTTTATCGGTAGATTTCATAACATTTAAAGTTACTAAAGTTGGTACGCCTTCGAGTAGATCAGTGCCAGGTGTCTTGCCTGACTCTTTTGAATCACTTGTAATGTCAATAACATCATCGGCTAACTGGAATGCCACACCAATCTTTTCGCCGAACTTAGTAACAGTTTCAATAACTTCAGCGGATGCACCCGATGTCATCGCACCAAATCGAGCTGAGGTGGCAATTAGCGAACCAGTTTTATCGGCAACCACTTGTAGATAATGCGCTAGTGGATCTTCACCTTTTTGTGGTCCTTGGGTTTCCATAATCTGGCCAATAACTAAACGTTCAAATGTGCGAGCTTGTAAGCGAACAGCTTCTGGGCCTAAGTCGGCTAAGAGATCAGATGCTTTAGCAAATAGGTAATCACCGGTCAGAATCGCGATCGTATTTCCCCAGCGATTATTAGCACTTTCAACTCCGCGCCGAAGCGGGGCTTCATCCATAACATCGTCGTGATAAAGCGTTGCTAAGTGAGTCAGCTCGCAAACTACGGCAGCTTCTAAAATTCCGCGCTTATGTGGATCACCAAAATGTGAAGTTATCAGCGTTAAAAGTGGCCGTAACCGCTTACCGCCAGCGGTTACGAGGTGACGACTGGTTTCAATAACTAACGGATAGTTTCCCTCTATGTGACTACGAAGTAAATCTTCAACTTCTGCCATGCCGGCAGAAAGCGCGACCTCAAGTTCAGTTGAGAGATTCGGAATCCCGATAGTGGCCATTAGCGAATAAAGATTGCGAGTGGCTTAATGAAGTCTAGAAGAGGTGCTGGGAAGACGCCCAGGGCTACGGTAATAGCTAATGAGATGAATATGGTTAATCGAGTAAGGATCGAAGGAATTACTACGCTAGTGCCATCTTCAGTTGCATCAGTAAAGAACATCAAAACAATTACGCGGATATAGAAGAAGGCCGCAATTGCACTTGAAAGCACGCCAACGATTACAACTGCTGTAGCACCACTTTCATATGCGGCTGAGAAAATTGCAAACTTTCCGATGAATCCGGAAGTTAGCGGAATACCAGCGAAAGCAAGTAAGAAGAAAGCAAATGCTGAAGCCACCCAAGGTGAACGTTTGCCGAGCCCAGCCCAACGATTTAGATCGCTCACTTCGCCACTTGAGTCACGCACTAAAGTTACGATTCCGAAGGCACCAACTGTTGCAACACCGTAGGCGAATAAATAATAAATTGAAGCTTCGAGGCCAGCTTTATTTAGCGCAATGACACCGGTTAGCAAGAAGCCAGCGTGTGCAATTGAGGAATAAGCCAACATGCGCTTTACGTCGCGTTGTGAAATTGCAACTAGTGAACCAAAGATCATGGTGATAATTGCGATGACCATAAAGAATGGTCGCCATTGCCACTGCGCTTCAGCCAGGACTGTATAAAACAGACGCAACATCGCACCAAAGGCTGCGACCTTGGTGGCAGCTGCCATGAAGCCGGTTATTGGAGTAGGTGCACCTTGGTAAACATCTGGTGACCAAGCATGGAATGGAACTGCACCCACTTTAAAGAGCAGACCGACAGATATAAATGCGATTCCAATAAGTAGGAAGAC
>JBEINS010000181.1:0-2108 GCA_040377985.1 Candidatus Planktophila sp.
TACAACGCTGACTAGCTAAATAAAGTAAGATCAGCGCAATGAAGCGCACGGTAGCAGTCGTAACTTTGGGGTGTACCCGCAACGAAGTCGACTCCGAAGAACTAGCTGGCCGCCTGTTAGCCGATGGCTGGACTTTAGTTGATGATGTGGAATCAGCCGAAGTTGCCCTCGTAAATACTTGTGGTTTTATTGAATCGGCTAAGAAAGATTCAGTAGACGCCTTGCTTGAAGCAAATTCGCTTAAAGGTCATGGCGTCACCCGCGCAGTTGTTGCGGTCGGGTGCATGGCTGAGCGTTACGGCGCCGAACTAGCTGCTGCGCTACCTGAAGCAGATGCAATTTTAGGTTTTGATGATTATCAAGATATTTCAGCCCGCCTGCAATCAATCGTGGCTGGCAATTCTCATACTTCGCACACACCGCGTGATCGTCGTGCGCTGCTGCCGATTTCTCCAGTTGATCGCGCCGCCAAGCGCGATGAGACTTTAGAAATTGCACCACGTAAACGTTTGACTGATACCCCTTGGGCACCGCTAAAGATTGCAACTGGTTGTGATCGACGTTGTTCATTCTGCGCAATCCCATATTTCCGTGGTGCATTTGTTTCACGCCGCCCAACTGAAGTTATTGATGAGGGCCAGTGGTTAGCTGAAAGTGGCGCAACTGAGCTTTTCTTAGTTAGCGAGAACACGACTTCATACGGTAAAGATCTGGGTGATTTAACTTTGATGGAAAAAGTCTTACCTGAACTAGTAGCTATTCCAGGTGTCGAGCGAGTTCGTTTGTCTTACTTGCAGCCAGCTGAAATGCGCCCATCGCTACTGCAGGCAATGATCGCAACTGAGAAAGTTTCGCATTACTTCGATTTAAGTTTCCAGCACAGTAGCGCAACAGTGCTACGTCGTATGCGTCGTTTCGGCGATAACGAAAAGTTCTTACATTTAATCTCGCAAATCCGCGCGCTCTCACCAACTGCTGGCATTCGCTCTAACTTCATTGTTGGATTCCCCGGTGAAACTGAAGCTGATTTCAATGAGTTAGTTGAATTCTTAAGCAAAGCCAAACTAGATGCGATTGGTGTCTTTGGTTACAGCGATGAGGACAATACTGAAGCCCTTAATTTGTCAGATAAATTGCCCGAAGAAGTAATCAAACAGCGCGTTGAAACCCTTTCCTCGCTGGCTGATAACTGGGTCTCTGATCGTGCAGCTGCACGCATTGGTGAAGAAGTCACAGTTTTAATTGAAGATGCCGAACTGCAAGAAGGCCGCGCAGATCATCAGGGTCCTGAAGTAGATGGCACTACATCATTTATTGGAACTTCATTTAAGGTCGGCCAGTACGTTAAGGGCGTGGTCGTAGATTCGCTAGGCGCTGATTTAGTCGCTGAGGCAATTGGTTAATCTCATGGCCAAAGAATTAAATCTGCCTAACTCGCTCACTATCGCGCGCATTGCTTTCTTGCCGCTTGGCGCATATGCCATCTTTAAAAATGGTGGTGATGATCAAACTTGGCAATGGATTGCTTGGGTGATTTTCTTTCTGATCGGCATGACCGATGTGCTAGATGGCAAGTTAGCGCGTAGTCGCAATTCAGTTACCGAACTGGGCAAATTTTTAGATCCAGTTGCCGATAAGGCCATGATTGCAACGGCCATGATTTCGCTTTCAATTCTAGATCGAATGCCATGGTGGATCACGATTGTAATTTTGTCTCGCGAAATATTCATTACTTTTTTCCGGTTAGCGGTAATTAACCGCGGCGTGATTCCGGCTAATCGCGGTGGAAAACTAAAAGCTACCTTCCAGGGATTTGGCGTTGGCTTTTATGTCATGCCGCTTTCCTCTTCGCTCTATTGGTTCCGAGATGGCTTTATGTATATTGCAATCGCACTAACGATTGGCACCGGAATTTACTATGTGCGATCGGCGCTGAAGTGAAAGAAGAGTTCGTCGGTCTTACTGATATTTTGGAAAGCATAATCAGCCGCGGTGAAAGTATCTCGGTTGCCGAATCGCTAACTGGCGGCGGATTAGCACAAGCTCTAACTTCACTGCCAGGTTCATCGCAATTTTTTCGTGGATCAGTCACTGCCTATCAAAATGAA
>JBEINS010000133.1:0-3197 GCA_040377985.1 Candidatus Planktophila sp.
GCCCAAGACTTAACTTTCTTAAAGATCTCAGCGATGTCATCTTTATTAATAGTCTCGCGATCAAGTAATTCAAGAACCATGGCATCGAGAGTTTTGCGATTAGCAACTAAAATATCGAATGCTTCTTGATGTGTGTTTTCAATTAACTTACGAACTTCAGCATCAATAATGCCGGCAACTTTTTCAGAGTAGTCGCGTTCGTGACCATAGCTACGACCCATAAATGGTTCGGATCCATCGGTGCCAAGTTTGATCGCACCAATTGCCTCAGTCATGCCGTATTGCGTGACCATAGCTTTAGCGAGCGCTGTGGCTTTTTCAATATCATTTGAGGCACCAGTCGTTGGATCATGGAAGATAAGTTCTTCAGCTGCGCGTCCACCCAGTGAATATGCCAATTGATCAAGTAGCTGATTACGAGTTGTTGAATACTTATCGTCATCAGGTAGAACCATGGTGTAACCAAGTGCGCGCCCACGCGGCATGATGGTGACTTTGTGAACTGGATCAGTGTGTGGCAAAGCGTGCGCAACAAGTGCGTGACCAGCCTCGTGATAAGCCGTAACTAAGCGCTCTGAGTCTGACATTAAGCGTGATTTACGCTGGGGACCAGCCATTACACGGTCGATAGCTTCATCGAGTTCGTGATTACCAATCTCTTTTTTCTGCTCACGAGCAGCCAGCAACGCGGCTTCGTTAAGCACATTCGCTAAGTCGGCGCCAGTAAATCCAGGAGTACGACGGGCATATTCAAGTAGAACTAAATCTGTTGCAACCGGTTTACCTTTTGCGTGTACTTGCAAAATTGCTTCGCGTCCTTTGAGATCAGGACGATCAACTGCGATTTGGCGATCAAAACGTCCTGGCCGAAGTAGCGCAGGATCTAGAACATCGGGACGGTTAGTAGCTGCGATCAAAATTACTTGACCATTAGCTTCAAAGCCATCCATCTCAACTAAGAGTTGGTTAAGTGTTTGTTCACGTTCATCGTGACCACCACCCATCCCAGTTCCGCGTTGGCGGCCTACGGCATCGATTTCATCAACGAAAATAATCGCTGGTGCATTTGCTTTCGCTTGAGTAAACAAATCACGCACTCGCGCTGCGCCAACACCGACAAACATTTCGACAAAGTCAGATCCAGAAATTGAATAGAACGGTACGCCCGCTTCGCCGGCAACTGCGCGTGCTAATAAAGTTTTTCCGGTTCCGGGTGGGCCATATAGCAAAACACCCTTTGGAATCTTGGCGCCAAGTTCGGCGTACTTAGCTGAGTTAGCTAAGAAATCTTTAATTTCATGTAGCTCTGAAATTGCTTCATCGGCACCTGCTACATCGGCAAAAGTTGTTTTTGGCACTTCATCACTTTGCAACTTCGCGCGTGATTTACCAAAACTAAATACTTTGTTTCCGCCTTGTGATTGGCTGAGCATGAAGAAGAAGAGCAAACCAATAATTAGAATTGGCGCTAACGAGAATAAGAAGCTGAGAATCAGTGGCGTCTTAGGGACTTCGATGTTCCAGCCATTTAGCGGTGGATTAGCGCTTAAAGCATCAATAATTGTTGGCTCTTGGCGTACTACATATGATGCCTCGACTTGAGAAGCGCCGTTAATGGTTCGACCAGGCTTTAGCTCAACGCGAATGATTTGATCTTTATCGATAACAGTTGCGCTCTTTACCTCAGACTGCGCAATTGCATCAAGAATTTGAGAAGTATTTACCTTTGTAAATGCGCTACCCGCACCAGAGATCTGACCGAAGACCGAGACGGCAATAATTGCAAAGACAATCCAGAAGAGTGGTCCACGGAAAATTCGACCAGCTTTAGTGGTTGGCTTCTTATCGCCGCGCTTAGTAACGGTCTTGACTACTTTCTTCTTCTTAACTTTCTTAATTTCTTCAGTCATATTGCTTCTATTCGTACATGTGCTTTGCGAGCACACCGATAAATGGCAAGTTGCGATACTTCTCATCAAAATCAAGTCCGTAACCAACTACGAAATCTGTTGGAATATCAAAACCTACATACTTAACCGCAACATCAACTTTTGCCGCTTCTGGTTTGCGCAGGATTGCCAAGATATCAACGTTGGCAGCGCCACGTGATTCAAGATTCGACTTCAACCAAGAAAGCGTTAAACCTGAGTCAACAATATCTTCAACGATTAAAACATTGCGGCCCGTGATATCGCGATCTAGGTCTTTCAAAATTCGAACCACGCCACTTGATTTCGTGCCGGAGCCATAAGAAGAAACTGCCATCCAATCCATTTCCAGATGACGTTGCATCGCACGAGTTAAATCAGCCATTGCCATAACTGCGCCTTTTAATACGCCAACTAATAGAACGTCACGACCTTCGTAATCAGCATCAACTTGCGCTGCTAATTCTTTAATGCGTGCTTGCAGATCTACTTCGCTAACTATTACGCGCTCGATATCGCTTTCAATAACTGATAAATCCACGATGCTCCTTAATAGATATGGCGGGCTTACTTAAATTAGCGGGACAGGAGCGAAAGTCTGCCCGAAATTCGGCAAACCTTCACACCGCCTGGGAGGCTACAAGCGCCTTGACCATGCCAAGAGGTGACAAAAGCCTCAACGGAGGCAACATGATCGGAGGTAACTGAGCCCATTGGAGCTCCTGCGGCATAAATTGCCATCCGTAAGAGGCGAGTTCGGACTGCCTTGGGAAGCTCGGCCAACGCAGTAATTTCTAGATCAGCCAGATCAAGACCATCTGCAACTTGAGTTGCCCATCCATCTAACGCATCAGCATCGTCGCGCAACAGGTCGGCACTGCGTGCAAGAGCTTCGGTAATTCCGGGGCCGATGCTTTCTTCTAACTTTGGCAGAGCATCCGTGCGCACGCGAACTCGAGCAAACTGCGAATCTGAATTATGTGGATCGATCCACGGAGTTAAATTATTTTCGGTACACGCAGCTAAAGTTTCAGACCGAGTAATCTCTAAAAGTGGTCGACAGTATTTCCCAGTGCATCGTGCCATTCCAGAAAGTGATCGCGCGCCTGATCCGCGAGCTAAACCCAATAAAAGACTTTCAGCTTGATCATTAAGAGTATGACCTAAGAAAATTAATTTAGCGTTGTGTTTTTCAGCTACTGCATCGAGTGCGGCGTAACGAGCTCGGCGTGCGGATGCTTCTAACCCATCAACCATTTCGACATCGAC
>JBEINS010000027.1:0-9033 GCA_040377985.1 Candidatus Planktophila sp.
TCGCTGCGCTTGGTTGGGATAGTTGTATTGCGCTCGATCAACTTAGTCATAACACCACCCTTGGTTTCGATACCAAGAGATAGAGGTGTGACATCAAGAAGTAGAACATCCTTAACTTCGCCTTTTAGAACACCGGCTTGAAGCGCAGCTCCCACGGCTACTACTTCATCAGGGTTTACGCCCTTATTTGGCTCTTTTCCACCAGTAAGTTCGCGAACTAGATCTACAACTGCTGGCATACGAGTTGAGCCGCCAACTAGAACTACGTGATCGATATCAGCAATTGGAATTCCAGCATCTTTTAGAACCGCTTGGAAAGGCTTCTTGCAGCGATCAAGTAGATCGGCAGTTAGTGATTGAAATTGTGCGCGAGTAATAGTCTCATCTAAGAACAATGGATTCTTTTCGGCATCAACTGTGATGTATGGCAAGTTAATTGATGCTTGCTGTGATGATGAGAGTTCGATCTTTGCTTTTTCAGCAGCTTCACGAACACGTTGCATCGCCATCTTATCTTTTGCTAGATCGATACCTGATTGAGCCGCAAATGTTTTAACTAGGTGTTGCACAAGTGCGTCATCCCAATCATCGCCACCAAGATTGTTATCACCATTAGTTGCTTTAACTTCAACAACGCCATCACCGATTTCAAGAAGTGATACGTCGAAAGTTCCGCCACCTAAGTCGAAAACTAGAATTGTTTGTTCTTGATCGCCTTTATCAAGACCATATGCAAGTGCTGCAGATGTTGGCTCGTTAATAATGCGAAGCACATTTAAACCAGCAATTTCGCCAGCTTCTTTAGTTGCTTGACGTTGCGCATCGTTGAAGTAAGCCGGCACGGTAATAACCGCATCAGTTACAGTTTCGCCAAGATATGCCTCGGCATCACGCTTTAGCTTCTGCAATACACGTGCTGAAATTTCTTGTGCGGTGTATTTCTTGCCATCAATATCAATTGTCCAATTAGTACCCATGTGACGCTTTACTGAACGAATTGTGCGATCAACATTTGTTACTGATTGACGCTTCGCAACTTCACCGACTAGTACTTCGCCATTCTTAGCAAAAGCCACAATCGATGGAGTAGTGCGTGCACCTTCGGCGTTAGCGATAACCGCTGGCTCGCCGCCTTCTAGAACGGAAACACAGCTGTTGGTGGTTCCAAGGTCGATTCCTACTGCTCTGGCCATTTTTATTGCTCCTATTTCTTCTTTTCTATTTACGCTTGATCTTGAGTCTTAATAGGCTCCAGGCTCCGCTTATCAGCGGGGCATGAGTCGATTATACACAAATACTTGAGTCGAGGCGACTCAAGTTTTCATAGGGCGTAACCCACAGCCCTTAGAACTTATTCCCGCGCAATTTTCCCTTTACCCTGAGCCACATGACGCTAACGCTCGCCTTAATGATCGGTGCCTACGGCATCACGGTCGTTGCTTTAACCCTGCTAGCAATTCGGGTTCGCCAACTAATAGGTATTTATAAAAAAGGCGCAGCTGACCCAACCCGTAGCGGTAATCGTGGAGCGCGACTTAAGAACACGCTGAAAGAAACTCTTGGCCACACCAAGATGCTTAATTTCACCGCAACTGGAATTGCGCACTGGTTTGTAATGATCGGTTTTGGCGCGCTATTCGGAACGCTGGTTCAGGCTTATTTCTTAATCATTAACCAACGTTGGGCACTGCCAGTAATTGGCCATCTTTGGCCATATGAATACTTTGTTGAGCTAATTACCTGGTTAACCGGAATTAGCATTGTGGCCTTAATACTTATCCGCCAATTCACTCGCTTCTTTCACAAAGGACGCACCTCTCGTTTCTTGGGTTCTGGAAATTGGAAGGCGTATTACGTCGAAGCCACAATTCTGGCCATTGTGTTCTGTGTGATCGCATTGCGAGGGCTTGAAGGCGCACTCTCTGAAGAAACAACTCGCAATCGTCATTACATCACCACTTGGTGGATTGCGGAAATGTTTAAAGAGTTATCACTTGGTCAAATCACAACTTCGATTCAGGTAATTGCTGCGGTAAAGATTTTTGTATCGATGCTTTGGTTTGTGGTTATTGCAACAAACTTCACAATGGGAATTGCGTGGCACAGATTCTTGGCACCATTTAATATCTTCTTTAAACGCAATGCCGATGGTAAGAATTCACTTGGACCGTTACCTGAAATGCTGTCACACGGCAAGCCAGTTAACTTTGAAGATCCAGCCGAAGATGATGTTTTTGGTCTGGGAAATCGAGGTGACATTTCTTGGAAAGGTCTGCTCGACATGACTTCATGTACTGAGTGTGGCCGTTGCCAATCGCAATGCCCTGCTTGGCACACTGATAAACCACTATCGCCAAAGCTATTGATTATGGCTATGCGCGATCACGCCATGTCTAAAGTAGTTGAAAATGAAGTATTAGTTGGCGAAAATGCTCCAATTTCACTCGATGTGCTTTGGTCTTGTACTACTTGCGGCGCTTGTGTAAATGAATGTCCAGTAGATATCGAACACGTTGATCATATTGTAAATATGCGTCGTTTCCAAGTTTTAGTTGAATCAGAATTTCCAACTGAACTTGGCGGAACATTCCGTAATTTGGAAAAAGCCGGTAACCCTTGGGGTGCTAACCGCAATGATCGCGAATCTTGGATTGCCGAATGTGATTTCCCAATCAAAGTTGTTGAAGGTGTGTTGCCTGATGATGTGGAATATCTCTTCTGGGTTGGTTGTGCTGGCGCATACGAAGAACGTGCCAAGAAAACAACTAAAGCAGTTGCTGAATTACTTCATATGGCCGGCGTTAATTTCGCAGTTCTAGGAAAGCGTGAGACCTGCACCGGAGACCCAGCACGTCGAAGTGGAAATGAATTCCTATATCAAGTCCTATCGCGAGAGAACATCGAAACCTTTAATGAAGTGTTTGCAAACCGCGATGTTTCAAAGGGTAATAAGAAAATTGTTGTAACTTGCCCTCATTGCTTTACAACTATTGGTCGCGATTATGCACAAAGCGGTTTCGAACTAACTATGGTTCATCACACTCAATTGTTAAATCAATTAGTGCGGGAAAAGAAATTGATCCCAGTTAATAAGGCAACCACTTCGCTTACCTATCATGATCCTTGTTATTTGGGCCGACACAATGAGATTTACCAACCGCCCCGCGAATTGCTAAATGCAACTGGTGTAAAAGTTACCGAGATGCCTCGTAATCAAGAACGTTCATTCTGTTGTGGTGCTGGCGGCGGTCGCATGTGGATGGAAGAGAAGATTGGCGAGCGCATCAATTTAAGTCGCGTTGACGAAGCTATCGCCACCGGCGTCGATGAAGTTGCCGTTGCCTGCCCATTCTGCCGAGTGATGGTTACCGATGGCATGACTGCTCGTGAATCAGATGTTGAGGTCCTAGATGTCGCCCAGGCCCTTTTGCGAGCGGTAAAGCCACAGTCTGAATCGAGTCTATCCTCAGGTAATTCTCAGAATCCTTGAGCATCCTTCTCTTAAGCCACTTTGGGTGGTCCCGGAAATATTTCTGGAGAGATTAGAGAGGCAGTCATGAGTAAGGGCGAAAGCAATAACCAACGCATTCTTGTTGTTGACGATGAATCGAGCATTAGCGATTTGATTTCAACCAGTCTGCGGTTTGTTGGCTTTGATGTGCGAACCGCGAGCAATGGTTCACAAGCTCTCCTAGTTGCTGAAGAATTCAAACCTCATGCAATGGTGCTCGATGTGATGATGCCAGGAATGGATGGCTTTGAAGTTTGCAAGCGTATTCGCAACGAAGGTCAAAATATTGGCGTTCTGTTTTTGACTGCTAAAGATGGCATGGAAGACAAAGTTGCTGGCTTAACAATTGGTGGCGATGATTACATGACCAAGCCATTTAGCCTAGAAGAGTTGGTTGCACGCTTGCGATCACTCCTGCGTCGCACTGGTGCGACTGCTACTGTCAACGATGAAGAGAAAATTCACTTTGCTGATCTGGAATTAAATGAAGCCACACATGAAGTTCATCGCGCCGGCAATTTAATCGATCTATCCCCTACTGAATTTTTACTACTTCGCTACTTGATGATTAATGCTGATCGCGTAGTTTCCAAATCACAAATTCTTGATCATGTTTGGCAATACGATTTCCGTGGCGATGCCGGCATTGTCGAAACTTATGTTTCCTACTTGCGTAAAAAAATAGATACTTACGAACCAGCTCTAATTCATACTGTGCGTGGCGTTGGGTACCGACTACGAATTCCGCCGAAGTAATTTCTAAATGCAGAATCGAAACCCATTATCTAGTGCGAGCTTACGAAACCGACTCCTAGTCGGTGTATTGCTTTTATCCGCACTCGGTTTTACGGTTTCAGATTTTGCCGCACAAAACATAATGCAAAAATTCTTGCTTCAACAAGTAGATCAACAATTAATTAGCGTTGCAGATGGTGCTTTGTTGCGGGTTGATCGTGCTGGAATTCAAAGTGATTCCAATGATGATGAGCGTTCACCGGCCAGGGATGCTGCTGCCGAAACCCCTTTGCGCAGTGTTCCTAGCTCGGTATCGATCACGTTACTTGATCCATTCGGCAACTATGTGGGCGGCGTAGGTGGCGACTTAAATTCTCAAAAGATAACCGATTACGTTTTAGGTACTTTGCCAGCTAGCGCTGCCAAATATGGAAATCGACCATTCACCTTAGAAATCCCAGGTTCTGACTTTCGGGTTTTGGCACGAGTATTGCCATCGGCTATGGGATCAGTTTTTGTGGCTCAATCATTAGCTGGGGTAGATGAAACTGCTTCACGTTTGCGCGTTGTCTTCGTTTTCATTGGTCTTATTGCCCTTCTCTTAATTGGATTCGCCTCGCGCATGGTGATTCGAGTTGGGTTGCGACCACTGGTGGCAGTTGAAGAAACGGCAGAGAAAATTGCAGCCGGTGATTTATCGGCGCGTTTGCCTGATACTAAACCAGATACTGAAGTTGGTCGTCTAGTTACTTCACTTAACGCGATGCTTTCGCGAATTGAAGAATCTTTCGCCGCACGCACCGCAAGTGAAAATAAATTACGGCGATTTGTAGCAGATGCGAGCCATGAACTACGCACGCCACTAACAGCAATTCGTGGTTTTGCCGAGCTGCATCGGCAAGGCGCAGTTAAAGGCGAAGCTGCAACCTCTGAACTTGTGGGTCGAATTGAAAGTGAATCAGTTCGCATGGGCGCTCTAGTTGAAGATTTGTTAACGCTGGCTCGGTTAGATCAGTCTCGCGAGTTTGTAAATGCACCAGTAAATCTGACTGAATTAGTAACTGAAGCAGTTGAGTCAGCCAGAGCAGCGGGCCCCGATCATCCGATCACTCTTAATTTGCCGGAGGAAGCTTTTATATTGGGAGATTCGGGCAAGATCCACCAAGTTGTAGCAAATTTATTAGCAAATGCTCGAATTCATACTCCGGTTGGTACCCCAATTGCAGTTTCAATTGAAAGTAACGACGAAGGTGCCTCTATCTCGATTGCTGATTCTGGCCCTGGTTTATCGCAAGAGGATCAAGCCCGCATTTTTGAGCGTTTTTATCGCGCAGATCCATCACGAAATCGCGCTAGAGAAGAAGGAAGCGGCCTAGGTCTTTCTATCGTAGCTGCCGTTATGCAAGCGCATGGTGGCAAAGTTAGCGTTACTTCAAAATTAGGTGAAGGCGCAACTTTTACCGTTTTCTTTCCCTTAGCAACTAGTTAAGCGACTCCATCGCGCGAAGTGTTGCGATTCGCTCTTGAATCGGTGGGTGCGATGCAAACATTTTTGACACTGATTTGCCATCTAGTGGCGACTCAATCCAGATGTGTGCAACAGCAGTTGATTTCTGTTGTACCACCGTTGAGTCGGCAGCTAATACTTCAAGTGCACTGCGCAAACCCGCTGGGTTACGAGTAAAAGCGACGGCGGTTGCATCAGCTAAAGATTCTCTTTTGCGCGAGATCGCAGATTTCAGCATTACGGCAGCAATTGGTGCCAAAATTAAAACAACTAGAGAGACAACCAACATAATTGGATTGCCATTACTGTCACGGTCGCGACGGCCACCACCAAACCACATCATGCGCATCAAAAGGTCACTGATTAGCGCAATAACACCTGCTGTTGTCGCAGCTACTGCTGAAACTAAAGTATCGCGATTTCCAACGTGTGCCATTTCGTGTGCAATAACACCTTGTAGTTGGTCGCGATCCATCGCATCGAGAATGCCGGTGGTAAATGCAATTAGCGCGTGCTCAGGATTTCGCCCCGTTGCAAAAGCATTCGGCGCGCTATCTTCAACGATGGCGACTTTTGGCATTGGTAATCCACTAGCAATTGTAATTTCTTGAATCAAACCAAATAGCTTTGGGTTATCACTCTCTTGAATTTGTTTGGCACCGGTCATAGTTAAAACCAGTTTGTCCGAACCGTAGTAAGAACCCCAAACTGAAATTAAGGTCAGGCCAACTGCAAAAGGCACAATCGCAGCGCTGCTACCAGCACCAAGGTAGGTGAAAATTGAAATCAAAACTAGCCAAGTGAGCGCACCCATTGCTCCCAGAAGAAGAAAGGTTTTGCGCTTATTCGAGCTTTGCGCAGCGCGAAATGAAACAGTTGCCATAGGCCTTTAAAAGCTTACGTTTGGAGCGTTTCGGTTAGTTGCTTCATCAACTTCGTAGAATTCGCGCTCATCTACTTTGGCAAAACCAGCAAAGAAATTAGTTGGAATAGTTTTTACGGCTGTGTTTAACAAGCGAACACTGTCGTTATAGAACTGACGTGAAAAGGCAACTTTATTTTCAGTTGTTGAAAGTTCTTCTTGTAGCGACATGAAGTTAGCTGATGCCTTCAGATCAGGATATGCCTCGGCAACTGCAAGCAATCCTCGTAGAGCTTGTGTCAACATTCCATCGGCAGCAGAAACATCAGCGACAGTTGAAGCGGTAGTTGCTTTTGCTCGCGCGGTTATAACAGCGTCAAAAGTTGATTGTTCGTGCGTGGCATAACCTTTAACTGTTTCAACTAAATTAGGAATCAAATCAGCGCGACGCTTTAGTTGCACTTCAATCTGCGCAAATGCTTCGTCGACTGCAACATTTAATCTAATTAGACGGTTGTACTGCGCTACAAAGAAAACAGTTAGTAGAACAGCAATTCCGCCGACAATAAGAGTTGTCTCCATTTTGACTCCCTAATTATTGAATTATGGTTTGGTGAAAATTAATCCAGGAACGACTAGCAGTTGGGCCACGTTGTCCCTGATATCTAGAAGCATAAACGGCGGAACCGTAAGGATGCTCAGCCGGAGATGAGAGTTTGATTAGACAAAGTTGTCCGATCTTCATTCCAGGAAATAGTTTTACGGGCAAATTTGCCACATTTGAAAGTTCTAAAGTGATATGGCCTGAAAAACCTGGGTCAATAAAGCCAGCAGTTGAGTGAGTTAGTAAGCCAAGGCGACCTAGGGATGATTTTCCTTCAAGGCGACCGGCAATATCATCGGGCAAAGTGATAATTTCATATGTTGAAGCCAGTACAAATTCACCTGGATGCAAAATAAAGTGCTCGTTCGGTTCAACGACAACTTCGCGGGTTAGCTCTGATTGCTCGATTGATGGATCAATTACCGAATATTTGTGATTTTCAAAGACCCGGAAAAAGCGATCTAGTCGCACATCAACGCTGGAAGGCTGAACCATTGACTCGGCAAAGGGTTCAACAGCAACCCGGCCAGCAGCAATTTCAGCTCGAATATCGCGATCACTTAGTAGCACGAGTGTGAGCCTACCCCAGCAAACACGCCTATCTGCGCTAGCACTTGCCTAAGTTACTGATGGGTAGCATTATTTGCCCATGAGCCATTACATAGCCAATCTGCGTGATATTGAATTCTGCCTCTTTGACCTACTTGGTCGCGAAAAAGTCATGGGCACTGCCCCTTATGGTGATGTCGATCGTGACACCGCCATCGGAATGCTGGAAGAGATGAAACGTCTTTGTGAAAACGATCTTGCTGCATCTTTCGTTGAAGGCGATCGCGTTGGTGCAATTCTGAATAAAGAAACTGGAAATGTAACGTTGCCGGAAAGTTTTAAAAAATCATATAAGGCATACGTTGATGGTGAATGGTGGCGTCTAGATGCACCAGTGGAACTAGGTGGCATGAAAGTTCCACCTTCAGTGCGATGGGCGATGGCTGAAATGGTTTTGGGATCAAACCCAGCTATTCATATCTATGCATCGGGTTACGCATTCGCTCAAGTTGCTTACGTTTTAGGAACAGAGCCACAGAAGAAAATGGCACAGTTCATGGTTGAAAAGCACTGGGGTGCCACCATGCAACTAACTGAACCAGATGCAGGTTCAGATGTTGGAGCTGGTCGCACTAAAGCTGTTCAACAACCTGATGGCACTTGGCACATCACTGGCACAAAGCGTTACATCACATCAGGGGACGCGGATTTCTATGACAATGTAATGCACTTTGTGCTTGCTCGTCGCGAAGGTGGCGGACCAGGAACAAAAGGTCTTTCACTATTTTTAATTCCAAAGTTTATGTTTGATTTAGAAACTGGCGAACTTGGTAAGCGCAACGGAGTTTATGTAACAGCACTAGAAGATAAAATGGGGCTTAATGTTTCAGCTACCTGTGAAGTTAACTTGGGCGAAAAAGAACCAGCTGTTGGTTACTTGCTAGGTGAAGTGCATGAAGGTATTGCACAAATGTTTAAGGTTATTGAATTTGCGCGCATGATGGTTGGAACCAAAGCAATCGCAACGCTTTCCGCTGGATACCAACAAGCTCTGCTCTATGCAAAGCAGCGTATTCAAGGCGGCGACATGAAAGTTATGAACGATAAAGCCAGCCCACGTGTGGAAATTATTCGCCACCCAGATGTGCGCCGTTCGCTGATGGTGCAGAAGTCCTACAGCGAAGGTATGCGTGCGTTAGTGCTTTACACCGCATCTATTCAAGATGAGATTGAGCTTGCCATCAAGGCTGGCGATTCTGATCGCA
>JBEINS010000064.1:0-5998 GCA_040377985.1 Candidatus Planktophila sp.
CAACAACTTGACCTGTTGACCAAGCCATCAATGTGTAATGAACTGTCAGAGTTGAAGTAGCAACTGCTTCTTTGCCGGTACCAACAATGATGTCGTTAGTTACCAGTGTTGTTGGCGCAGCACCTTCTGGCGCACCGATTACTGGCTTGCTGCCAGCTTCACCTGAAACTGTTGGGTTAGTTGCTGTTGCATCGTTTGACACTGATTTAGCTCCACATCCGGTAAGTGTTGAAAGAGTTAATAAAATCGAAAGCGAAATTATAGTTGCCTTCTTTGTGCGGGTCATTATTCGTGTCCAATCTCTTTTATTAGGTCGAAGTCGCCGCCACCAAGTTGGCCTTGGGCACGGTAAAGCTCAAGCTTTGCACGAGTATCGGCAATATCTAAATTGCGCATAGTTAATTGACCGATGCGATCTGTTGGGCCAAAGGCAGCATCTTCGGTGCGTTCCATCGATAACTTATCTGGGTGATAGCTAAGTGCTGGGCCAGTTGTGTTAATAATTGAGAAATCATCACCGCGACGCAAGCGAATAGTCACGGTGCCGGTAACGGCAGAAGCCACCCAGCGAGTTAGCGATTCGCGCAACATAAGTGCTTGTGGGTCAAACCAGCGACCTTCATAAAGCAAGCGACCTAAGCGACGGCCTTCAGCGTGATAGTTAGCAATAGTGTCTTCATTATGAATCGCACTTATTAAGCGCTCGTATGCGATAAACAGCAGTGCCATCCCTGGTGCTTCATAAATACCGCGACTCTTGGCTTCAATAATTCGGTTTTCAATCTGATCAGCCATGCCTAAGCCATGGCGACCGCCAATTGCATTTGCTTCATTCATAAGAGCTACAACATCATCGATGCGCTTGCCGTTTATTGCAACTGGGCGACCTTGCACATATTCAATAGTCACATCTTCAGAATCAATCTTTACCGCAGGGTCCCAGAACTTAACGCCCATGATTGGTTGTACTAATTCAATTGAAGAATCAAGAAGTTCTAGGCTCTTAGCTTCATGCGTTGCACCTAAGATATTGGCATCAGTTGAATAAGCCTTTTCAGTACTGTCGCGATAAGGCAATTTGTTAGCAACTAACCATTCCGACATTTCCTTACGACCACCAAGTTCAGTTACGAAATCAGTATCTAGCCAAGGCTTATAAATCTTTAGATTTGGATTAGCCAGCAGGCCGTAGCGATAGAAGCGCTCAATGTCGTTGCCTTTATAAGTTGAACCGTCGCCCCAAATTGAAACTGAATCTTGCAACATTGCGCGCACAAGTAGCGTGCCGGTGACTGCGCGGCCAAGTGGCGTAGTGTTGAAGTATTGTTTTCCGCCAGAGCGAATATGGAATGCGCCACAAGCAATCGCTGCTAAACCTTCTTCAACTAGGGCGGTCTTGCAATCAACTAAACGTGAAATTTCAGCGCCATACTCTTTTGCGCGATCTGGAACTGAGCCAATATCTGGCTCGTCGTATTGGCCAAGGTCTGCGGTGTAGGTGCAAGGGATGGCACCTTTTGCGCGCATCCAGGCAACTGCCACCGATGTATCGAGACCACCTGAAAAGGCGATTCCGACTCGTTGGCCAACTGGAAGTGAGGCTAAGACCTTAGACATGTTCATATCCTAACTTAAGAGAATTGATTGATTCGTCAGTAATAATCGTTATGAATCTGAGATTAAGCACCCGCGTTACATTTTCGCCTTACTTTGATGGCGAAGTGGCCGAAAGTTAGGTTTACGGCATGACTTCACCCACCACAACCGATAGCAAATGGTGGCAAGAGGCCGTTATTTATCAGATCTACCCTCGCTCATTTTTCGATAGCAATGGCGATGGCGAAGGCGATCTGCCTGGCATCACGCAGAAACTTCAATATGTAGCTGATCTGGGAGTGGATGCAATTTGGTTAAGCCCGTTTTACACCTCACCAAATAAAGATGGTGGCTATGACATTGCAAATCCGCGTGACGTTGACCCTCGCTTTGGAAATTTAGCTGATGCAAAGTTAATGATTAATAAAGCTCATGATCTTGGCTTGAAAGTTTTAGTTGATATCGTGCCAAATCATTTTTCCTCCGAACATGAGTGGTTTAAAGCTGCGCTAATCGCTGGCCCTGGCTCTAAGGAACGAGCACGTTTTCATTTCTATGATGCAAAAGATGATGGCAATCCCCCAAATAACTGGATCTCACTCTTTGGTGGGCCAGCTTGGACCCAAGTTGCTGATGGCCAGTACTACCTACATCTCTTTGATTCATCACAACCTGATTTAAACTGGGAAAATCCCGAAGTTGATCAGGATTTTAAAGAGACCATTTCGTTCTGGGTGAAGATGGGCGCTGATGGGTTTCGCATCGATGTCGCGCATGGTTTAGCAAAGGAGAATATTCTGACCGATCATCATGATCCAAAGGGGCTCTCTGATGCACTTCGGATTGATGTTGATATGGAAATTAGCAAACGTGAGGCGTTACTGGCTTCAGTTCCATTCTTTGATCGCGCTGGCGTTCACGAGATTTATCGCAGCTGGCGTAAACACTTTGATTCATTCGATAAACCAATCATGGCCGTTGCCGAAGCTTGGGTTCATCCCCCAGTAAATGGCGTTGCCTATGTTCGCCCCGATGAACTTCACCAAGTTTTTAACTTTGATTTGTTAATCGCGCCATATGATGCAAAAACTTTATTTAGATTAGTAAATAACACAATCGAGATGCTCAAAGATGTCGGTGCTTATCCAACTTGGGCAATTAGCAATCATGATTCACCTCGCGTTGCCTCACGGCTTGGCGCTGAAGAAGCTCGTGCATTAGCCCTTTTCCTTTTTGGTCTGCCTGGATCTTGTTATGTTTATAACGGTCAAGAACTTGGCCTGCCCGATGCTGAAGTGGCTGATGGCGATCGCCAAGATCCCTCATTTATTCGTACCAAAGGTGAAACTAAAGGTCGCGATGGTGCTCGAGTCCCAATGCCATGGTCAGGCCAAGAAAGCCCATTTGGTTTTTCATCCGGAAGATCTTGGCTGCCACTACCAAAAACTTGGAATGAACTAACGGTAGAAATTCAGAGTTCAAATTCTGATAGTTCGCTATCGCTTTATAAGAGAGCACTTTCCGAGCGAGCCAGACTTCTTGGTGCTGAAGATTTCACTTGGGATGTCAGCAGAATAGATCAAGGAGTTCTGGGCTTCTCCCGCGCTGGAATTCAGGTTTACTTAAACTCAGGTGATAAATCAGTAAAACTCCAGGCAAGTGAAATTATTCTTTCATCCAGCGGTGCACCTACCTGTGAAAATGGTGAGTTAGAACTCATAACTGGGCGTGCCATCTGGTTTAAGAGGTAAGAATTCTCTGCCATATGTAAAGTTGCGCCATGGAATCGACTACGACCTGGCTAGTAACTATTGGCATTCTTTCAGCAGTAATTGCCTTCGACTTAATTTTGGCAATCTTACGTCGCAATAAAGAGACCAGTATGGCTGAAGCTGCAATCTGGACTGTTATTTACGTATCAGCTGCGATTGCCTTTGGTTACTTCATGCCTAACTGGACTCCAAGTGAGACCGCTCAGAAAGAGTTCTTTGCCGGCTGGCTAACTGAGTACGCTCTTTCGGTTGATAACATATTTGTATTCGTAATTATTTTAAGTCGTTTGCAGATTGACAAGACAAAGCAACAACTTGTCCTTCTCTTAGGAATCATCATTGCGTTGGTCTTGCGTGGAATTTTTATTGCTGCTGGAACCGCGATTATCACTCGATTCTCAAGTGCGTTCTTTATCTTCGGTGCTTTCTTGATTTACACCGCATATAAACTCTTGCGTGAAGACGGTGAGAAAGAAGAAGAACAAGAAGATAGCCGCATTGTGAAATTCATGCGCTCAAAGGGCGCCAGCTCTTTCACTATTGCTTTGATCACCCTTGGTGTAACCGACTTGGTCTTCGCACTTGATTCAATTCCGGCAATTTTCGGAATTACCAAAGATCCATACATTGTCGTTACTGCGAACATTTTCGCGCTAATGGGGCTGCGCCAGCTTTATTTCTTATTGCAAGGACTGCTCAAGAGATTGGTATTTCTCTCAAAAGGTCTTTCAATTATCTTGGCATTTATCGGCGTCAAAATGTTCTTTGAAGCATTCCACGGTGTTGGAATTCACGAGATTGCTGGCATCGAAGTGCCTCACGTAACGATTGAATTTAGCCTTAGCGTAATCGTCGCAACGCTTTTGATTACCGCCGTAGCAAGCCTTACCGCTACGCGTAAGGATGGCTCAGAGATTATTTAAGTCGATAGCTCGATCTCGCAGAGTGTCACGGCCGTGCTCTTTAGCCCGTTCATGAACTTTGCGGATTTGTAGTTCAAAGCTGGCAATAGCTTTATCAAATGCTGCTACACCATTGAATTCGGCAGCTTCAGCACGTAATAGCGGGCCAGCGCCACGCGAAGTGATAACTACTTTGTGATCGTGTTTGCCTTGGCGCGGATTTTTCTCTTCAATTACTTCGACTTCTACCCGATCCATTTTTACATTAAATCTTGCTAACGCTTTAAGTTTCTCGTTAACGATTCCTTTGAAATCTTCAGCAACCTGGGCATTTCTCAACTGAATGATAATTTCCATGTATCTACTGTGGCACTAAGTAGCGTGCAATGGAAGTACTAGAGCGGTAGTGCGAATGTGGCGAGCGTTAGCCCTAGGGCTAGTGCGGTTGACTGTGCCAAAATTGTTAAGGCTGTTTTACGATCTGCTTTCTTTGAAATTGGATCCGAGACTCGCGAGATCTGTCCTAACTTGCCAAAATTAAAGGTTCCCATAAATCCAAAAGCTAGACAAAATTTCTTACTAGATTGAATAAATCCGATTGCAAAAAGCATTAGTGGAATGAATAGCGAAAAACGTGCACTTCGTGCGGCATCGGTATTTAGTAGCCCGACCAAAGATGTAGTTGAGATTACTGCGCCAGCGAGTGCGACAACTTGGCGGCGGCGAACTTCACCCTTACCAATGTTGCAACTACCAGCTACATATTCTTGGCTCAATTAAGCGACTTCAGATTCTTCTTCATCGATCCAAGCATCAACTTGCGTCTCATCTTGCTTATCTACCCAAGAGAGAAATGAGCCAATGGCGCGAAAAGCCAATAGAGCTACGCCGACTACCCCGACGAATCGCTTAATTGCTTTTAACATGTGCTAAAAATACTCCTATAACTTAAATTTTGCCTAATGAGGCAGTGATGTCATCCCATAAATCATCGACATCTTCGCAGCCCACTGAGAATCGGATCAAGGATTCGGAGATCTTGTGGCTCTCAGTTGCCCAACGACGACGACGTTCCCACATAGATTCAATGCCGCCGAGGCTAGTTGTGTTGGTAATGATCGTTGCGCTCTGGGTTACCAGATCTGTGCCGGCAGCATCGCAGGTTAATTCAAATGAAATCATGCCGCCAAAGCCTGGATAGCGAACTTTGCTCACCTTGGCATGGCCAGCCAACCGCTTTGCCAGCTCTTTGGCATTGGCTTCAGCCGCTCTGAAACGAAGAGGGAAAGTGCGGATTCCGCGCAGTGCTAACCAAACTTCAAAGGGGCCAGGAATCGCGCCACTTAATTTACGGACATCGGCTAGGCGCTTAAGAAGAGCTGGATCATTAGTGGAAACTGAACCCAAAATTATGTCGCTATGGCCAGCAAAGTATTTAGTCACAGAATGCATGACAAAATCTGCGCCGAATTCAAGTGGCTTCTGGGTCAATGGTGTCGCCAAAGTGTTATCAACTGCAACGCCAACACCTAACTTTTTAGCACCAGCAATAATTGTCTTAAGGTCAACGTTTTCTAGAGCTGGATTAGTTGGTGATTCCAACCAAAGTAGCGCTGCTCCTTTTGCCGCCTCCAAAACTGCAGCCGTATTAGTTGCTTCGACAAAGCGAACTTCTAGTCGGCCACTTTCGTGATAACCCTTTAAAAGGGCCGCGACACCTTGGTAGCC
>JBEINS010000032.1:0-8536 GCA_040377985.1 Candidatus Planktophila sp.
CCTCTTTATCAACCTTGTTCACGGCCACAACAATTGGAACATCTGCGGCCTGTGCATGGTTTAACGCTTCAATTGTCTGAGGCATGATTCCATCATCTGCTGCAACAACTAATACAGCGATATCCGTTACCTTTGCACCACGAGCACGCATAGCGGTAAACGCCTCGTGACCTGGTGTATCAATAAATGTAATCGCACGGTTAGTGCCATCATGATCATGGTGAATTTGGTATGCACCGATGTGCTGCGTAATACCACCTGCTTCACCCTTCATGACCTCTGATTTACGAATCGCATCGAGCAGAGAAGTCTTACCGTGATCAACGTGACCCATAACAGTTACAACTGGTGGACGCGCAACAAGTAAATCAGCATCGAGATCGGCAAGTTCTGCACCTAAATCAATATCGAAACCTTGTAGCAATTCGCGATCTTCATCTTCGGGGCTAACAATTTGAATGTCATATCCAAGTTGTGCGCCAAGAATTTCGAAAGTATCAGCATCTACTGATTGAGTTGCAGTAACCATTTCACCTAAGTGGAATAGCGCTGCTACTAACGCCGCTGGATCTGCCCCAATTTTGTCGGCAAAATCAGCTAGTGATGCACCGCGACGCATGCGTACTGCAGTTGAACCATCACCGTGCGGAACAACAGCGCCGCCAAGTTTTGGTGCTTGCATATTGTCGAACTCATCGCGCAACGCTTTTCTGCTCTTTGGCTTTCGCTTAGAACTCTTACTCGCATTTTTTCCGAATGCACCACCGGCACCGCCACGTTGTGGTGGGCGACCACCACCTGGACGCGCTGGAGCACCAGTTGCTGGTGCACCAACTCCAGAAGGACCGTTAGAACGATATGGACCTGAAGAAGTTGGAGCTCCCGCACCAGTTCTTGGTGGGAAATTTCCGGTACCTGTACCTGCTGGACGTGGTGAATTTGGACGTGCTGCAAAACCTGGACGAACTGAACCTGGACGCGGACCTGACATGCCAGGTCGTGGTGCACCAGTTGCACCAGCTGGTCGTGCAGGTGGCCGCGGACCTGCGCCACCAGTTGAGAATGGATTATTTCCAGGGCGCGGTGGACGTGGAACTGCGCCACCTGAAGAGAATGGATTGTTTCCAGGACGCGGCGCGGGTGTTGCGGGCTTTGGCGCTGCTGGAGTTTCGGCAACGGGAGCAACTGAATCTGTTTCGTGTGCTGCTGGTCGCTCAATATTGCTTTCGGCAATCGCGCGCTCTTGCGCAGCCTTAAGTGCAGCTAAATCGACACCGAGTTCGGCGGCTAATTCAGCAGCTAACTCTGGATTTGCTTCGCCCTTTTTGGCAGCAGTTTTCTTTGCGGCAGCTTTCTTAACTGGCTTGGCTTCTTCTTTTGGTTTGGCATCTGGATACAACGCAACCAGCTTGCGCACTACCGGCGCTTCAACTGTTGATGATGCAGATCGGACGAACTCGCCCAATTCTTGGAGCTTTGCAAGTACTTCCTTGCTTTCCATGCCTAACTGTTTTGCTAATTCGTGTACGCGGACCTTTGCCACAGTTCTCCTGTCTTGGCCCGCGCGCCTGATGCGATGCGAGCCTTAGTTGTACGACCTCATAATTCTGACGAGCTCATTTAAGTTTCATATCTTTCGCATCCATTTCGGTAAGTATTTCTCTTTGTAAATCTGTTACATCTGGCATAGAACTTAATCGAAAGGCCCACTTAAAGGCTTGTCGATCAATTGCCAGTTTTAAACATTTGCGATGAACCCATGCGCCTCGCCCTGGGGCAATTTGCGGCTGATCGAAAATTACTTTTCCATCAACTAAGACCATTCGCATCAATTCCAATGGCCCGCCAGTCTTGCGACAACCGATACAACTCCGAATCGGATTCATATCAATAGTCTCAATCTCTAGTGCCGTTCGAGCTTGATTACTGGGGTCAGTCTACACGGGATTATCTGGATGAATATCTATGCGCCAGCCCGTTAAACGTGCGGCCAAACGGGCATTTTGCCCATCTTTGCCGATCGCAAGTGAGAGTTGGTAATCGGGCACAACTACCTTGGCTGAGCGAGTGAATTCATCGACAACCGTAACGCTGCTTACTTTGGCTGGCGCTAGCGCATTAGCCACAAATGTTGCTGGGTCTTCAGACCAATCAACGATATCGATTTTCTCGCCATGTAACTCATTCATAACTGCTTGTGAACGCGAACCCATTGGGCCAATTAGTGAACCTTTAGGGCTAACACCGGCACGATGTGAACGAACTGCAATCTTGGTGCGATGACCAGCTTCGCGAGCAACTGCCATGATCTCAACAATGCGATCAGTAATTTCTGGAACTTCAAGTGCGAATAGTTGTTTAACAAGTGCTGGGTGAGATCGCGACAACATAATCTCGGGACCTTTTAACCCTTGCTTTACTTCAACTACAAAACATTTGATGCGATCACCGTGGACATAAACCTCACCAGGTACTTGCTCTTGTGGCGGAACTCGACCCTCAACACGACCTAGATTTACGTGAATCATTTTTGGATCACGACCCTGTTGCACGATGCCAGAAACCACATCACCAACCGAAGCGCTGAACTCGCCTACGATCTCGGCGTCATTTGTTTCGCGCATCTTTAAACGAATTACTTTGCGAATAGTTGCCATCGCGACTTTATCAAAGCCTTCGGGCTCATGAATTTCTTCGCTCTCGCGCACGCCTTCTTCATTAAAAGTTGGCACCCAAATATGAATCTCACCTGTATCGCGATCAACGCGAACTCGAGCATGTGGCTTGGCTTCGGGCAGTTCGCGATAAAGCGAGATAACTTCTTGCTCGATACCTTCGATGATACTTAGGACCGGAATCGACTTTTCAGTAGTAAGCGTTATTAACGCCTCGAAATCAACATTCATTCCTTGTCTGCTTTGCGATTAAATTCAATTTCAACAGTTGCGCGCTTAATGTCAGCGAAGGAAACTTGTACTTCGGCTTTCGCGCCAGTTACGGTAACTGCCACTTCATCACTTGCAGCGATACGGCCTTCAACAACTTCGCCGTTAGCTAGGACAATTTTGATTAAACGGTCATGATTCTTACGCCAGTGACGCGGCAAAGTAAGTGGGCGCTCGACACCAGGTGAAGATACTTCGAGCGTGAATGCGGTTTCATCAAGAAATTTAGCTTCGTCGAGCAGCGCTGAGATTGCTTTAGTTACAACAGTTACTTGATCAAGATTTAGTGGAATATCGCCATCTACGATGCAAGTGATAACTCGTGATCTTCCGGCATTTAATATTTCAACATCTTCTAGATAGAAACCGGCCCCTACGACTGCTGGTGTAACTAATTCGCTAATCTGTTCTTTCAGGGCCATATAAATCTTCCTATCTATTAAGTTGTGAGGCTAATTCTAACCTATGAATTAGAAGCTTTTGAACGTATCGAGTGCGACCTTGATGATCAGGGCAACCGTTACTACTAAGAAAACTTTTCTTACCAAAGTCGAACCACCACGAATAGCTAATTTGGCGCCGATAATTGCACCAGCCACATTGGCAATAGCCAGGGTTAATCCGATCTGCCACAAGATCACCCCATTTAAACCAAAGACAATAATTGCGCCTAAGTTGGTTGAAACATTTACCACCTTTGCGATGGCAGAGGCACTCAAGAAAGCAAAGCCAAGACCGACCATGGCCAGCACTAAGAAAGAACCAGTGCCTGGCCCGAAGATGCCATCGTAGAAACCAATAATGGCGGCAATTGAAATGCCCAATAAAGTGCGGTGCTTTGTTGAGTGTTTCATCGCTTCAACTTGGCCTAGTTCGGGCTTAGTAAAGGTATAGATCGCAACTGCAATAAGAAGTACCAGTACAACTGGCCGGAAATATTCGGTTGGTAAACGGGATGCAAGGGAGGCTCCCCCGATTGAGCCGAGTAGCGCCGGGATAACTAGTGCTAGTAAGAACTTCGGATCACTTTTAACACTCTTGCGATAAAGCCGAGCGGACGCCGTTGTGCCAAAAATTGAAATTGATTTATTAGTTCCTAGAACCTCGACCGTTTTGAAATCACTTAAACCAATTAACAGCGCAGGTAATTGAATCAAACCGCCGCCGCCAGCAATGGCATCAATTAAGCCGGCTCCGAACGCTGCGATAAAGAGAAAGAGCAGTGTGTAGAGCGACAGATCGGAAAGCATTAATTACTTTATTGCAGCCAATAGTGCAGTGATTGCGTTGACCGCTTCGCCAACTGCAACTTCTGACTTCTCGCCACTCTTGCGAACTCGTACTTCGACGTTGCCATTAGCAAGTGCTTTACCGACAACAACGATAATTGGGTTACCAATTAGCTCGGCATCTTTAAACTTAACGCCAGCACTTGGATCGCGTCGATCATCAAGCATTACTGAAATTCCAGTTGCTTCGAGTTTGGTTCCTAGGTCAAGGGCAGCCTCAAAAATCGCATCTTCTTTACCCGTTGCCACAATATGTACTTTGGCTGGCGCTAAATCAACTGGCCAATTAAGACCAATTTCATCGTGAGTTTGTTCAGCAATGGCGGCAACTGCGCGCGAGACGCCGATGCCATAAGAACCCATGGTGACGATCTGTGATTTTCCATTTTGATCAAGTACCGTCAGGTTTAAGCTTTCCGCATATTTGCGACCAAGTTGGAAAATGTGGCCGATCTCAATTGCGCGATCAATTACGACAGGTGTTTCGCACTCTGGGCAAGCATCACCGGCACGAACTTCGGCAGCTTCAACGTAAGCATCTGGCGTGAAATCGCGACCATTAACCACGTTACGAGCATGACGATCTTTTTGATTCGCACCAGTTACCCATGCAGTGCCTGGCGCAATTCTTGGGTCCGCATAAACCGTAATTCCAGATTTCTTCGCATCTTGTGGCCCGATGTAACCCTTAACTAGCGCTGGGAACTTAGCGAAATCAGCATCTTCAAATACGCGCAGCTCGTGAATGCCACCAATGTTTTCTTGGAAGCGCTTTAAATCTACTTCACGATCACCCGGTACTAATACACAGATTGCCTTATTATCTGCCATCAGCATGACATTCTTTAAAGTATCTGCGCCAGTGAATCCGCCACCAAATTTATTGTTTATCAACTCAACTAAAGTATCGATGGTTGGCGTATTTGGTGAATCAAATCCTTCAGCAGCCGGCGTTGCTGATGAATCAACTGCAGCCACCTTGGTAACCATTGCTTCAACGTTTGCGGCAAAGCCACACTTAGGGCAGAGCACATAAGTATCTTCACCAGTTGAACATGGGGCTAAGAATTCTTCAGACTTTGAGCCACCCATAGCGCCAGAGACAGCTTTAACAATGTTGTACTGCATCCCTAAACGATCAAAAGTTTTTACATATGCCTGGCGATGGTTTTGATAGGAAACTTCAAGGCCAGCATCGTCAATATCGAAAGAGTAAGAATCTTTCATGACGAATTCGCGACCACGGATAATTCCGCTGCGTGGGCGGGCTTCATCACGGAACTTAGTTTGAATCTGATAAATACTTAGTGGCAAATCTTTATATGATGAATATTCGCCCTTAACCATAAGAGTGAACATTTCTTCGTGAGTTGGGCCTAGTAAATAATCGCCACCTTTACGATCTTGCAAGCGAAATAGCGCTGGGCCATATTCTTCCCAGCGATTCGTGGCCTCATATGCATCGCGTGGCAGTAGTGAAGGGAAATTAACTTCTTGAAACCCAGCGGCATCCATTTCTTCGCGGATAACGCGTTCGATATTGCGAAGTGTGATTACCCCAAGTGGTAACCAGGAATAAATGCCGGCGGCGATACGGCGCACATAACCAGCGCGAACTAATAGTTTGTGGCTAGCAACTTCAGCATCGGCAGGATCATCACGAAGAGTGCGTAGAAACAGCGTCGACATCTTTAGCATCAGGAAGTGCTCACAACTGGCTCACCTGAGGCAACGCCGGCAGCCTCCATCTCTTCAGCTAAACGCATGGCTTCTTCAATTAAAGTTTGAACAATCATTGATTCAGGTACGGTCTTAATAACTTCACCCTTAACAAAGATCTGACCTTTGCCGTTACCGGATGCCACGCCAAGATCTGCTTCGCGTGCTTCACCTGGACCATTTACAACACAACCCATTACTGCAACGCGAAGTGGCACAGTCATTCCTTCTAGGCCAGCCTGTACTTGCTCGGCCAAGGTGTAAACATCGACCTGAGCACGGCCACATGATGGGCAAGAAACAATTTCTAGCTTACGTTGGCGCAAATTCAAAGATTCTAGAATTGAGATACCGACTTTAACTTCTTCGACTGGAGGTGCTGAAAGCGATACGCGAATGGTGTCGCCGATTCCTTCAGCTAATAAAATTCCAAATGCTGTTGCAGATTTAATTGTGCCTTGGAAAAGTGGCCCAGCTTCAGTAACACCCAAATGCAGAGGGTAGGTAGTTTGCGCTGCAAGTAAGCGATAAGCCTTAACCATAATTACTGGATCATGATGTTTAACCGAGATCTTGATATCTGAAAAACCATGCTCTTCAAAAAGGGAGGCTTCCCAGATCGCCGATTCAACTAACGCTTCAGGAGTTGCTTTGCCGTACTTGGCTAATAAACGTGGATCTAACGAACCAGCATTTACGCCGATGCGAATTGGAATACCAGCATCGCCAGCGGCCTTAGCAACTTCTTTAACTTTGTCATCGAACTGCTTGATGTTGCCTGGGTTAACACGAACTGCTGCGCAACCGGCATCGATGGCTGCAAAAATATATTTTGGCTGAAAGTGAATATCAGCAATCACTGGAATCTGTGACTTCTTGGCAATCTGTGCCAACGCATCGGCATCATCTTGGCTCGGAACAGCCACGCGCACAATCTGGCAACCAGAGGCAGTTAATTCGGCGATCTGTTGCAAAGTGGCATTCACATCAGAGGTCAAAGTGGTACACATAGATTGCACGCTGACCTGTGAATCACTGCCGACGCCAACTTTGCCAACTTGAAGCTGACGGGTTTTGCGACGTGGGGCTAAAGCGGCAGGCGGTGCTGCGGGAATTCCAAGATCAACCATGTCGCTATTCTGCCCTAAGTGCGGCCTGAAGCGCTAAAGATTCAGATTAACTGGATTAATAATGTCTGCCACAAGGAGCATGACGGTCAGCACTGCCAATAAAACAAAGACCACCATCGTAATTGGCGTGAGCACTGTTACATCGATTGCCTTAGGTCTTGGCTTGCCGCGCAAGCGAGCGAAAAACGCCCTGATTTCATCGGCAATCGCAACGGCCATATGGCCACCATCGAGCGGCAAGATTGGCAATAAGTTAAAGACGCCGACAAAGAAATTAAGGCTGGCCACAATTAGCAAGAAGGCCCCGATGCGTTCTGACCAAGTCATTTGGTCAGATGAAGTTACTTGCCCAGAAACAGCGGCCACGCCAACGATGCCAATTAAGCCATCGGCATCACGTTCTTCACCTTGAAACGTTTGACCCCAAAGGGAAGGAATTTTGGCGGGTAGCGCAACTAAAGATTTCACACTGGAAACTAAGAACTCTTTACTTAGCGAAATAGAATCTTTAGTAGCTTTAATTGGATCACTGCGCACATTTGCTACTTCATTAATGATGCCGAGAATGCCGCGCACTTCGCCGTTAACCTCGCGCTTAACTGGCGTTGCGCTAATTGTGATCTTTTCACCATCACGATAAATAGAAAGCGTTAACTCTTTGCCCGCTGAGTCGCGGATTACCTGAACATCATCTGCCCAATTCTCAACTGGCTGGTTATTAATTGCCATAATGTAATCGCCAGCTTTAATGCCGGCCGCTTTTGCTGGCGATGGAATCGACGCGCTGGTACATGCTTCAGTACTAATCGGAATACAGTCAGAAACTTGGGCTACTTGCGGGGTAATTCGATTAGTGCCAATGCCAATAAACAGGATTAATAAAACAACGAAACCTAAAACAAAATGTAGAAAAGAGCCAGCGCCAAGTACGATCAATTTGCGCCCGGAAGATGCCTTGATAAAAGCGCGATCTTCTTCGCCCAGTTCCATCTCGTCGCGAACTGTCATACCCGAGATTCGGCAGTAACCGCCAGCTGGAATTGCCTTGATGCCAAACTCAGTTTCACCGCGTTGGGTCGACCAAATTCGCTTGCCGAAACCAAGGAAAAATTCAGTAACTTTCATGCCAAATTTACGAGCAGTTATGTAGTGCCCGAATTCATGCACCATTACTGAGAAGAGCAACGCTGCTACAAATGCCACTATGCCGATAAATTCCATTACTTCGCCACTTTCTTAATGATCTCGCCCGCTACTTTACGCGCATCATTCTCGATGGCACTGACATCGGCGAGATCTCTGATTGGATTCACAGCCGAACCTAACTTCTGCACGGCTAAATCCACGCTTTCGATGATGGCGGTAAAGGAAATCTCACCGGCTAAGAATGCTGCTACTGCAACTTCGTTTGCCGCATTAAAGATGGCTGGCAATCCCCCACCCAATTCACCGC
>JBEINS010000163.1:0-2623 GCA_040377985.1 Candidatus Planktophila sp.
AAGAAAACAACCAGCACTGCGCCGATAAAGGCGCCTCCGATGCTTCTCAACCCACCGAGAACAGCTCCAGTTAACAATGCAAGTGAAAGTGAGACCGGATAAACGCTAGGTCCGACAATTCCGCGCAAGCCATACATAGCTCCAGCTAAACCAGCAAAACCTGAGGCAACAACGAAGGTAAAAATCTTCATACGTTGAACGTTGATGCCAGCAAGGGATGCTGCAATTTCATGATCACGAACTGCGCGCCAACTACGACCAGTACGTGACTTAAACAAATTAAGAGCGAAATATAAAGCGATTGAAGCAAAAGGCAAGGTAGCAAATAGTTGCCACTGTTCGAACCCAATTTCACCGATGAGATTAACTAACCACTGAGGTGGGGCTCCAAATTCAACATTTAAGCCAACATCGCCACCGAATACAGATTCAAAGCGATTTGCAAGTGATGGAATTGCTAGCGCAATAACTAATGTTGTTCCCGCTAGATATGGACCAGATAATCGAGCAGCAGTTATGCCCAAGATCCAACCAGCAATAAGGGATGCAAGTACTGAAAAAATAATTGATTGCCAATAATTAAGTCCCAGATTTAAAATTCCAAGTGCACAGGTATATCCACCAATTGCCATTAGCGCGCCTTGACCAAGTGAAATCTGACCCGATAGCCCAGTCAAGAAAGTAATAGACAAAATTCCAATGAAGTACATCAACACAACCGAGAGCTGTCCTTGATTGTATGGATCAAAGACTTTTCCTAAAAAGAAGATAAACCAGAAAAAGACTATGACTTTAACAATGTTTCCAGTTTGAATGCGCTTAAACACGGCGCACCTCCTTGCTTCCTAACAAACCTTGTGGGCGAACCAGCAAGACAATAAGAAGAAGTACCAAAATTGCTAAGAAAATATCAGATGGTGATCTGTAGACATTTACAAATGAGATTACGAGACCCAAAATAAATCCACCGATGACACCACCCGGGAGGCTATCTAAGCCCCCAATTACAGTTGCGGTGAAGCCAATAATGAGAATTAGATCAAGGGTATTTGGCGACAAATTGGCACTCGGTGTTACCAATAAGCCAGCTAGAGATGATGCAGCGCCTGAGATAGCCCAACTTAAGGTACGCACTGAACTGGTACGAATTCCACTTAGCCGCGCAACTTCTGGGTTAAGTGCACTTGCGCGCATTGCCAATCCCATGCCGGTTTTCTGAAAGAAAATAGTTGTAATGATTAAAACAACCATAACAATGCCAATTACAAATAAGTCAAAGGCAGTAAATGGCATCACATTGCCACCAATAGTTAAACCTAGGGAATTAACTGGAGTTGGGAAACCGCGCTCTTCGGCAGCCCAAATCATTCCGGCCGCTGCTTGTAAAATTCCTACGATGCCAAGGGATGCAATAACTGGAATTGTGCCGCGCATTGCCGGGCTAGCCAACATAGCTGAGCTTCGTTTGCCCGATAACGGACGCATGACCAATAGATCAACTACTGCGCCAAGTATGGTGCCGACAACTAGTGCGACAAAAAAAGCTACCCAGTAGGAGTACCCATTCATAATCATGCTTGATGCAACATAAGTGCTAAACATCGCCTGGCCCATTTGGGCAAAGTTAATTACTCCTGCACCACGCCAAACTAAAACCAAACCAAGTGCTACAAGTGCATAGATAGCGCCACGAGAAGTGCCCGCAAAGACTGCTGATAAGAATTGATCCACGGCGCTATCTCCTAATATCCCAAGTAAGCAGCGCGCAAAGAGGCATCTGCTTTTAATTCGGCGGCCGGTAAATTTGCCACAACTTTTCCTAATGCAAGCAGAACTCCATAATCAGCAACAGCCAAGGCGGTGTTGGCATTTTGTTCAACTAACAAAACAGTTAAGCCATTTTTGCGGCAAAGATCATTAACAGTTTGAATTATTTGTTCAACAACTAGAGGTGCTAAACCAAGGGATGGTTCATCCAGCAGAAGTAACTTTGGTCGTGAAACCAAAGCACGACTAATCGCCAACATCTGACGCTCACCACCTGAGAGCGTGCCTGCCAATTGCTTACTGCGCTCTGCTAAACGTGGAAATAGCTCATAAACCTCTTCAATAGCCAGCTTCACATCGCTACGATTTTGGCGACGACGAAATAGAGCGCCCATTTCAATATTTTCAGCAACTGTTAGCTGTGAGATAACCGCATGACCTTCTGGCACATGGGCAATACCTGATCTAACAATAGATTCTGGTGCTTTACCGATTAGTGATTTATCTGCCCAAGTAATCTGGCCACTCTTAGCGCGTTCAAGTCCCGAAATTGTGCGCAGCAGCGTGCTCTTGCCAGCGCCATTAGCTCCAATAACGGTAGTGATCTTGCCTTCGGCAGCGGTAAATGAAACCCCATCAATGGCGCGAACCGCTCCGTAATCAGTAACTAAGTTCTCAATCTTAAGCATGAGATCCGCCAATGTCTTGCCCATCAACATTGGTGCCAAGGTATGCAGCAACTACAGCTGGGTTACGCTTTACGGTATTGAAATCTCCACTAGCAATTACTTTGCCGAAGTTGAGAACATAAACTTGATCAGAAATTTCACTAACGAAATCAACATGGTGCTCCACA
>JBEINS010000161.1:0-2688 GCA_040377985.1 Candidatus Planktophila sp.
CGCGATTTAGCCACAGATTATCCAGTTGCGCTAGTTAACTCAATTAATCCATTCCGCATTGAAGGCCAAAAGACTGGTGCTTTCGAAGTCGTAGACATGCTTGGAGATGCACCAGATCTGCATGTGTTGCCAGTTGGTAATGCCGGAAACATCACTGCTTACTGGAAGGGTTATCGCGAATATAACCAAGATCGCATCTCTACCAAGTTGCCACAAATGTGGGGATTTCAAGCTGCGGGTTCAGCACCAATTGTTAAGAATAAAATTATTACTAATCCAGAAACAATTGCCACTGCGATTCGCATTGGAAATCCAGCTTCTTGGGCGCAAGCAATCGAAGCCCGTGATTCATCAGGTGGGGTAATTGATTCAGTAACAGATCGCGAAATTCTGGCTGCCTACCGCTTAATTGCAGCTAAAGAAGGCATCTTTGTTGAGCCATCTAGCGCCGCTGGTCTTGCTGGTTTGATCAAATACAAGAAGGCCAAGAAGCTGCCAACTGGTAAGAAGATTGTTATTACTGTTACCGGTCATGGATTAAAAGATGTTCAATGGGCACTTGAAGGTGCAACTAAGCCAAAGATTGTTCCGGTTAATGCTAAAGCTGCCGCAAAGGCGCTTGGTCTGTAAAAAATGGCGAAACCAACTTTCCGCGCAACTCCAAGTCAGATTCAAGTTCCGGCAACTAGTGCCAACTTGGGTCCAGGCTTTGATTGCCTTGGATTGGCACTGCAAATGCATGATAAATATGTAGCTCGGGTAATTGATGAACCTGGTTTAGATATCGATGTGATCGGCGAGGGTGCGGACAACCTGCCTCGCAATGAAAAGAATTTATTAGTAAAAGCAATGTTTGCTGGTTTTGATTATTTAGGTGGTCGACCACGCGGGCTGGCAATTCGTGCCAAGAATGTAATTCCACATGGTCGTGGACTTGGTTCATCGGCCAGTGCCATTGTTGGTGGCTTAGCACTTGCTCGCTCACTTGTTCTAGGCGGCGAAGATAAATTAACTAATGAAGTTATGTTGCAGTTAGCTACAAATCTTGAAGGCCATCCAGATAATGTGGCAGCTGCTATTTATGGTGGCGCAACTGTGGCTTGGCAAGAGAATCAGCATGGCAAATTAGTTGCGCAAGCAATTTCACTTGCAGTTGATCATCGAATTTCAGCAATTGCATTTATTCCAGAGACTGCCGTTTCAACAGCCAAGGCCCGCAGGCTATTGCCAGAAACAATTCCTTATCGCGACGCTGTTAATAACTCAACAAATACTGCGCTCCTAGTTCACGCACTAACTCGGCGCCCAGATTTACTGTTTATTTCAACGCAAGACTTCTTGCATCAGTCATATCGCCAAGAAGCTATGCCCGCCTCTTTTGCCTTATTAACTAAGTTCCGTAGCGCAGGTGTTGCTGCCTTTATCTCAGGAGCGGGCCCAACCGTGCTGGTTCTACACACTGGTGGAGCCACTGAAGTTGCCGAGCTAACTCATGCGGCAGGGGCTAAGTTCCGCGTGGAAGAAGTTGCGATTTCGGCTGCGGGAGTGCTACCGTTCTGACATCTTCTTAGGCGATCTGCCTGTAACACCTGAAGGTAATTTAAAAAATACCACCGGCTTTCGCCTCAAATATCTTGAAGATATGTAAATATCCTAAATATTTCGCGCATAAGCCATAACTGAAAAGATCAAAATGACCGATACACCTGAAGTAACTCCAGTACGTTCAAGCAGTCCTGAGCTATCAGCGATGACCCTTCCGAAACTCAAGGAAGTTGCCACCCAACTGGGAATTGATGGCGCCGCAAAGCTAAAAAAGGATGCCCTCGTAACTGCAATCGCTGATCTACAAGCAGCAAACCGCGAAGCCGCAAAGGCCGAACGCGAAGCCCGTCGCGAAGCCCGCAATGCTAAGAAGCGCGGTAATAAAGATAATTCCAATAACTCAAATAACAATTCAAACGACGAAGATAGCGACGGCGACGATGAGGGCGATGACAATTCATCAAGCACATCGAACGATTCAAACTCGAATTCAAATTCAAACCGGCCAAACCGCGATCGCAATGACCGTGGTCGCGATCGTCAAGGCCGTAATCGTGATCGTCAAGGACGCGATCGTTCAGATCGTGGTGGCCGCGAAGAGCGCGAGATCGTAATTTCCGAAGACGATGTATTGCTTCCAGTTGGCGGCATTGCAGACATTATGGAAAGTTATGCATTCATTCGCACCGGTGGTTACCTGCCAAGCCCGAACGATGTTTACATTTCACTACAACAAGTACGCCGCTTTGGTTTGCGTAAGGGCGATGTTGTAACTGGCGCAGTTCGCCAAGCCCAAGAAGGCGAGCGCCGCGAGAAGTTCAACGCCCTAGTGCGTCTAGACACTATTAACGGCGTAACACCTGATGAAGCACGTAACCGCGTTGAGTTCTCAAAGCTAGTTCCGCTTTATCCGCAAGAGCGTTTGCGCCTTGAAACTGAACCAAATATTTTGACAACTCGTGTTATCGATTTAATTTCACCAATTGGTAAGGGTCAGCGCGGACTAATCGTTTCGCCACCTAAGGCTGGTAAGACCATGGTCTTGCAAGCAATTGCTAATGCGATCACCACGAATAACCCAGAGTGTCACTTAATGGTTGTTCTAGTTGATGAGCGCCCTGAAGAAGTTACCGATATGCAGCG
>JBEINS010000028.1:0-9007 GCA_040377985.1 Candidatus Planktophila sp.
ACGAACTGACCCACCCGATTAGCGGTTAAGCGGGCTGAAATGGCTAGTGCCCGATCCTCTGGTGGGGCAAGTCTAGAAACCAGTGACATGGTCAAAGGCTGGCCGACCCCGAGGGCTAAACCGGCAATACCCACTGCGATTGCCAGAGTTAATGGAGTACGCGCAAAGAACATCGCAGCGCAGAAAACCGTTGAGGCCACGATGCTGCTAACCATTAAGAAATGCGAACCTAACTTCTGTGCAATAGCACCTAAGAAGATGCGCGAGAACATTGATGTGCCCGCGCGAATTGCCAGAATCACACCAACTGCAAAAGGCGAGAAATTATTCTCGGTACCAAAGAGCGGCAAGAAAACAATTAATACATCGACTGCAGATGAAACGGCCAGGGAAATATAAATCGCCTTACCCATTCCTGGTTGTTTGAGCATTGAGATCGCAGCAGTAAAGGTTCCGTCCTGATTTACGGTTTGCTTAATTGCAATCTTCTGTTTGCGCCAGTAGAAAGTTGGTAGCAACGCAATTAACGCTAAACCAGCGGCCGTGAAGAATCCCATTGAAGTCGATTTTGGTAACACGCCATTTGAACCAGCAACGATGCCACCAACTAACGGGCCGACCATTTGACCAAGGGAAGCGCCAAATGCGTAATAACCAAAAAAACCATCTAATTTATCATTAGGACTACGAGTTGAAATCATGGTCTGTCCCCCGACCACGCCAATTAAATGTGAAATTCCAATCGCCGCCGTGGCAATCATCAGCAAAAACAGTGAGTTTATAAATGCAAAACCGATTGCGAGCAGAAACATAGTTGATGCACCAAAGACTATGTACTTAGCTTCACCAAAGCGGCCAACGTTTTTGCCTAAGAAAAGTGCTAACACAATTGGAAAGAGTGCATACACCGCACCCAACACACCAATTTGCGCAGGCGTTGCACCGATTTCAAGTGCCCGATAAGTAATCATCGGGCGAATTAAAGAAATGCTAGCCAGCGTAGATGACGAACTGATTAACAGGATCGCGATCCACTTTGGCATGCGAATCGAATTTAACATTTCTTAAGTATTAGCTCACTAATTCTTTTTGTTTACGTTTACTAATGGCCTTATAAACAGCAGGTAGAAGGATCATTAGAAACATCAAGGTATACAGGGCTTTTGGCAGGAATCCTTCAACCAGAATTCCATAGTCACCATTACTAATTTGCAGCGAACGTTTAAACTGCACTTCAGCTAATGGCCCCAGAATCAAACCGATAATCAGCGGCGTGAGCGGAACTCCGAATCTGCGGAATAAATATCCCAAAACAGCAATCGCCAGTGCTATTTGTAAATCAAAAGTTGAGCTATTCAGCGCATAAGCGCCCAATAAAGCCAAGGTGACAATGCCACCATATAGATATGGGCGCGGAATCTTCAGTAAAAGAATCCAAATCCGAATGAACGGCAAATTCATAACCAATAGCAAAGCATTTCCAATAAATAACGAAGCAATTAAGCCCCAAACGATTTCTGGATTGGTTTCAAAGAGCATCGGGCCAGGCTGGATTTGGAATGACTGAAAAGCCACTAATACAACAGCCGCGGTTGCTGAAGTTGGTAGACCAAGTGCTAATAGCGGAACAAGTGCACCAGCAGCATTTGCATTGTTTGCAGCTTCTGGCCCAGCAACTCCCTCAATAGCACCTTTTCCAAACTCTTCCTTGTGCTTAGATAATTTCTTCTCAACGCCATAACTTAAGAAAGTTGGCACTTCAGAACCACCAGCTGGGATTACACCGAGTGGGAAACCAATTGCTGTTCCACGGAGCCATGGTCGCCAGGATCGTTTCCAGTCAGTTTTTGACATCCAGGCACGATCCTTGATTTGCAAAACTGTCCAGTTCTGATTTTTAAAGCGGCTTGCGAAATAAATTGCTTCACCTAACGCAAATATTGCCACAATGACGGTTACGGTTTCGATGCCGTCAATTGCATTTGGATTACCAAAAGTCAGACGTATCGCACCTGATTGCAGATCAGCGCCTACTAAACCAAGTGTTAAACCGACCGCTAGCGAAATTAATCCACGCACCATTGAGGAACCCAAAAGTGTGCCTACGGTCGCAAATGCCAAAACCATTAGCGCTAAGTAACCTGCTGGCTTAATTGTGAGCGCTAAATTCGCTAGCGCTGGAGCGCCGAAGGCAAGCAGTAAAGTTGCGATAGTACCGGCTACAAATGAGCCAATTGCAGCAGTAGCCAGGGCCGCACCTGCGCGCCCGGATCGCGCCATTTTATTTCCTTCAAGGGCGGTAATTACTGAACCACTTTCACCTGGCGTGTTTAGCAAAATAGAAGTTGTTGAGCCGCCATACATGGCACCGTAATAGATGGATGCAAACATAATAAGCGCCGCAGTCGGATCAATTGATGCAGTTACTGGCAATAAGAGCGCAATTGCTAGTGCTGGCCCAATGCCGGGTAAAACGCCAACCAAAGTGCCAAGAAAAGTTCCGAGTAGTCCGTACATCAAATTGGTGAGTGTGAAGGCGGTAGCAAATCCCTCGAGCAAAAGATTGAAACTACTCATTGACTAATTCTACTTTCCGGTGAGATCGGCGAAAATTCCGGCCGGTAAATTTATATTTAAACCTTGTGTGAAACCAAAGTAAACAATCACTGAAAATACGATTGCAACCATAAAATCTTTCAAATACTTTCTAGCACCAAATGCATATGCGACGCCCCAGAATGAAACTGTAGCGGCGACTATGAAGCCAAGTAGGTCCAGCAAAATTACATTAGCCGAGATGGCTGCAACAACTTGAGCCATAGTTTTGAAGTCGGCTTTTTGAAAAGGATCACCAGCTTCGGTTCCTTCAGGAACTCCTGAATTACCTCTCAAAATTTCAGAAATTAGCAGTACAGAGGTAATTACTAGGAATGAACCAATTACATAGGAAAAAGACCTAGGGCTAATTACCGAAGTGCCATCTGGAACCAACATTTGAGAGGTATCCCAAATAGTGATTAGGCCCAACAGTAAGAGGAAGCCCGCAAATGCGAGCTCCCCCCTTACCTGCTTGAGTAACTTTGTTCAATTAAAGACCAAGGTCCTTAATTACATCAGAGACGATTGGAAGCTCTGTTGTTAGGAATGCTTTGAAAGCATCTCCACCAGCGAACTCGCTATCCCAGTTATTTGAAGTTAGAACCTTTGCCCAGGTAGGTGTGCCCTTAAGCGCATCTAGCACCTTGCAGAAGTTCAAGTAATCAGCAGCTGACAGATCAGCTGGCGCCATAACTCCACGCCAGTTTCCGTAAACCATGTTGTAACCCTGTGAAATAAAGGTTAGACCTGGGTATCCAGCAAGCTTCTTCTTTGATGAAACACCAAGTACACGAAGTTTTCCAGAATCAACCATTGTCTTGAATTCAGTTGAACCAGAAACACCAACTTGGGTTGCACCACTTAGAAGAGAAACAACTACTTCTGGTCCACCTGAGTGAACTACGTAGTTAAGGTTTTCCTTAACTGGAATACCAGCAGTCTTAAGCAAAGTACCAATTACTTGGTGATCAATTCCGCCTGAGCTTCCGCCAGCAATTGCAATTGCTTTGCCCTTTTTGCGAATATCTTCAACTAGTTGCTTTAGATTCTTATACTTTGAATTTGCTGGAACAACGATTGCATCGTATTCGCGCATCATCTTGGCAACTGACTTTGAATCAAGAAGGTTCAACTTTGACTTATTAAGTGCTAAGCCACCAGCCATTGCGATTCCTGTAATTAGTGCTGCTTCTGGCTTTCCCTTAATTTCTTGGAAGAAACCAAGACCAGTAGCTCCACCTGCACCTGGCTTAAATACTGTGGTGTACTCAGATAGCAAGCCTTCAGTCTTTAGTGAGTCACTGATTGCATTTGAAGTTAGTGAGTATCCACCTGCATTAGCAGGTACAACCCAATCAATATTCTTTAGTGGCTTGAGATCGGCATACCACCACTTAAGTTGGCCCTTCATAGTTCCAGTTGGAACGCTTAGGCAAGTTAAGTCGCTGCCGTTTACGCCTTTACCTTTTGCAACTGAGCCAGAACGTGCACAGTCTGTTCCGGTCTTGGCATTTGCGGCTCCGGTAACTGCTGCTTGAGCAGTAACGGCACCTGAAGCGATTAGTGCAATAGTGGTCACGACTACGCCTACGCGAGTTATTTTCTTCAACATAGAATAATTTCTCTCTATTCTTATTATGTAGCTCCGAGGATGGAGATTTGGCTTAACCTAACTTTCCGCAGCGTGGAATAATAGTGAAAGCGGTAACAAAGAGGTAACGATTTTGAGGCAAATTGAGCCTGAATAAGCGAATCGCTTACAAAAGCGAAGAAATCTCAATGCCCAAGGCACTTAGTCTTTCGCGGCCGCCATCGAGTGCAGTTAAGACAAATGGCTTGCCATCGGGTGCGATGCAGTAGCTGTTTTCAAAGTGAGAACCACGAGATTTGTCGTTTGAGACAACTGTCCAATTATCTTTAAGAACTTTGGTCTTATGAGTGCCACGAGTAATCATTGGCTCGATGGCTAACGCCATCCCTACGACGATCTCTGGGCCAAAACCGGGTTTGCCGAAATTTAAAACATGTGGCGCTTGATGCATCTCAGTGCCAATGCCATGGCCGCCGTACTCCTGCAAAATTCCATACTTGCCTTGGGCATCGGTATAGCTTTCAATCGCATGTCCAATGTCAGAAAGTTTGGCACCTAAGCGGCCAGCAGCAATACCGCGCCACATTGATTCTTCGCAAACATCCATCATCTTCTGATCGGCTGGATCTACGTTTCCAACGCCGACAGAGAACGCGGCATCTCCATGCCAACCATCAATAATCGCACCACAGTCGATTGAAACAACATCGCCATCTTCAATCACTCGGTCGCCCGGAATTCCGTGCACAATTTCATCATTAATTGAAATACAAATGGTGGCCGGAAAGCCATGGTAACCCTTGAAATTAGAAGTGCCGCCGCCACGTTTAATGTTTGCCGCAGCTATCGCATCAAGTGCATCAGTGCGCATGCCAACTTTGATGGAATCTTTAAGTAGCGCCAGAGTTTCACCAACTAATAAACCGGCACGACGCATGACCTTTAATTCATCAAGAGACTTTAACTGGATATCCACGAAAGTAATTATTAACTAATGCGGCTAAGTGCCGTGGTGGCGCGCTCAGTAATTTCAGAAACAGCGCCAGTTGCGCTAATTGTGATTAGCAAGCCTTCGCTGCGATAGAACGAAATTATTGGTGCCGTTTGCTCGTTATAGACCTCAAGGCGACGGGCAATAACTTCGGCCTTGTCATCTTCGCGCTGGTATAGCTCTCCCCCACAGGCAGCACATGCTTGCGCAGTTGCTGGAGATGGTGCGCCACAGCCACGGCAAGTTAACCGGCTAGAAAGACGCTCAATAATTTCAGAATCAGCAATATTTAATTCTAGAACCGCATCAAGTGGGCTTTTCTGTTCGGCCAGAATTGCGCGAAGAACTTCAGCCTGCACAACATTTCGCGGAAAACCATCTAGTAAAAATCCATTAGCAACATCATCGTGAGTTAAGCGATCTTTAACCATCGCATTTGTTACTGAATCTGGCACTAGTTCGCCGCGATCCATAAAACTTTTTGCTTCTTGGCCAAGTGGGGTGCCGGCTTTTAAATTGGCACGGAAAATATCACCGGTTGAAATATGCGGAATTGAGTAGTGCTCGGCTAAGAAAACTGCTTGTGTTCCTTTACCAGCACCTGGTGGACCTACCAGGACTAAGCGCATTACTTAAGGAATCCCTCATATGAACGTTGCTGCAACTGGCTTTCGATCTGCTTGGCAGTATCAAGACCAACGCCAACCACAATCAGAATTGCAGTTCCGCCGAATGGGAAGTTCTGGTTTGCACCAAATAGCACCAACGCAATAATTGGAATAATCGCAACGAGTGCTAGATATAGCGAACCTGGCGCAGTGATGCGGGAAAGCACATACTGCAAATATTCAGCAGTTGGACGTCCGGCACGAATACCAGGAATAAAGCCACCGTACTTCTTCATATTGTCAGCAACTTCTTCTGGATTGAAAGTAATTGCAACATAGAAGTAAGTAAAGAAAATAATTAATAGCGCATAGCTTGCGATGTAAATTGGGTGATCGCCATTTACGAAGTTACGGCCAATCCATACTGCCCATGCTGCCTGGCTATTTGTGAAGTTAGCAATCAGCGATGGAATATAGAGAAGCGAAGAAGCGAAAATTACTGGGATAACGCCAGCTTGGTTTACCTTAATTGGAATATAGGTACTGGTTCCGCCGTAAGCCTGACGACCAACCATGCGCTTGGCATATTGGACTGGGATTCTTCGTTGCGCCTGCTCGACGAACACCACCGCAGCTACTACTAAAATACCAACTGCTAATACGAAGATGAAAGCAAATAGACCCTTTTGCAACCTAATTGACCACAAGTTAGATGGGAAACCAGCTGCAATAGATGTGAAGATCAAGATCGACATACCGTTACCGACACCGCGATCAGTGATTAATTCACCAAGCCACATGATTACCGATGTTCCGGCAGTCATTACGAAAATCATCGTAACGATGCGTTGCCATGAAGTATCAGGGATGATTGCCTCAGAACATCCGGAAATCAAACGTCCTGGTGTGCGAGCTACTGCGATCAAACCAGTTGATTGCAATACTGCTAAACCAATTGTTAAGTAACGGGTGTACTGAGTTAACTTGGCAGTTCCTGATTGACCCTCTTTTTTAAGTGTTTCAAAACGAGGAATAACTACTGTCAAAAGCTGCACGATAATCGATGCGGTGATGTAAGGCATGATGCCGAGTGCGAAAACAGATAGCTGAATTAGCGCTCCACCTGAGAACAAGTTAATCAAACCAAATAGACCACCAGATTGAACGCCAGCAAGACATGACTGCACGGCTTCGTATGAAACACCTGGGGTTGGAACTACTGAACCAAAGCGAAACAGCGCCATGATCGAAAGAGTGAAGAAGATCTTCTTACGAAGCTCTGGCGTTTTAAAGGCCATTCCGAATGCTGAAAGCATTTAACTTCTCCCTCTTTCGATTAAGACTTATTTAATATGGTCAGATACTAAATGGTGCTACTAATTAAAGGTTGTTGGCAGATCCGCCAGCAGCTGAGATTTTCTCAATTGCTGAGTTTGAGAACGCGTGAGCAGTAACAGTTACCTTCACAGCAATGTCGCCATTGCCTAGAACCTTAACTGGCAAGCTATCGCGAACAGCGCCTTTGGCGATTAGATCAGCAACAGTTACGTCGCCACCCTTTGGGTAGAGAGCATTAATTGTTGAGACGTTAACAACCTGGTATTCGATGCGGGCTGGGTTCTTGAAACCACGTAGCTTAGGCAAGCGCATTACGAGAGGTAGTTGACCACCTTCGAAACCTGCACGAACTGTGTTACGGGCACGAGTACCTTTTCCACCACGACCGGCAGTCTTACCCTTTGATGCTTCACCGCGACCCTTACGAGTCTTAGCTTTCTTAGCACCAGGGGCTGGACGTAAATGATGAAGTTTAAGTGTCATTTTTATTCGACCTCTTCAACCTTGATTAAGTGGCGAACTGCATGAACCATGCCACGAATTTCTGGACGATCTTCTTTTACAACAACATCATTGATGCGCTTTAGTCCGAGTGAACGCAATGTGTTGCGTAGCTCTGGCTTGCTGCCAACCTTTGAACGAAGTTGTGTAACTTTTAAACGAGGCATTAGGCACCTACCTGAATCTGTGAAGCACGGATAATTGCAGCAGGTGCAACATCTTCTAGTGGACGTCCGCGTCGCGCAGCAATTGCAGCTGGGCTCTCGAGTCGACGTAGTGCATCAGCGGTTGCGTGAACCATGTTGATTGCATTATTTGATCCGAGTGACTTGGTTAGTACATCTGTGATGCCTGCACATTCAAGTACGGCACGAACTGGACCACCAGCAATAACTCCGGTACCAGGTGAAGCTGGGCGAAGAAGAACTACGCCAGCTGCATTTTCGCCTTGAATTGGGTGAGGGATAGTTCCTTGGATACGTGGAACAGTGAAGAAAGATTTCTTTGCTTCTTCAACTGCCTTAGCAATCGCTTGTGGAACTTCCTTGGACTTTCCGTAACCAATACCAACTTGGCCATTGCCGTCGCCGACAACAACGAGAGCGGTAAAGGAGAAACGACGTCCACCCTTAACAACTTTAGATACGCGGTTGATGAAAACCACGCGCTCCATAAATGGATTCTTTTCCTGTTGGCGGTCATCACGACGTTCGCGCTTTTCGCGACGATCGTTACCCTTTGCAGGCGCTTCTGATGAAGCGTTCTTTGTTGGGTCAATGGCCATTAGAACTCCAATCCATTTGAACGAGCTGCATCAGCAAGTGCTGCGATGCGACCGTGGTACTGGTTACCAGCGCGATCGAAAACAACTGATGAAATACCAGCTGCAACTGCGCGCTTAGCAATTAGCTCACCAACTGTGCGTGACTTTGCAGTCTTATCAGCAGTTGAGTTGCGAAGATCTGCTTCCATTGTTGAAGCAGAAACAATTGTCTGACCAAGTTCATCGTTGATCACTTGAACGAACAAGTGACGAGTTGAACGTGATACAACAAGACGTGGACGAGTCGCGGTTCCCGCAATCTTCTTGCGAAGGCGGAAGTGACGACGACGGCGGGCATTAGTTGCCGAACCTTTGCGGACTTTTACACCGATTGCCATTACTTCTTACCCGTCTTTCCTTGCTTGCGGCGAACGACCTCGCCGGCTAAACGCAAGCCCTTGCCCTTATAAGGATCGGCCTTACGTAATTTCTTAACTTTCGCAGCTGTTTCACCAACAAGTTGCTTGTCGATGCCAGAGATATGGAACTTAGTTGGTGATTCCACCTTGTAAGTGATGCCTTCTGGAGCTGGGAATTGAATGTTGTGGCTGTATCCG
>JBEINS010000078.1:0-5145 GCA_040377985.1 Candidatus Planktophila sp.
GAAGGCGTCAAGCTTTCATTCTTACCGTTCTTCGCAGTAGCAACTTGTGAAGCTCTGAAGCAACATCCGGTTCTGAATTCATCATTTGAAGGTGACCAAATCACTTATCACGGCACCGAACATTTAGGTATTGCAGTTGATACCGAACGCGGTTTATTGGTTCCAGTAATTTCCAATGCTGGCGATCTAAATATGGGTGGCATTGCTCGCAAGATTTCTGATCTCGCAGCACGCACTCGCGATAACAAGGTAACTCCTGATGAACTAGGTGGCGGTACTTTCACGCTGACTAATACCGGTAGCCGAGGTGCGCTGTTTGATACGCCAATTATTAATCAACCACAGGTTGCCATCTTGGGCCTTGGTGCAATTGTTAAGCGTCCGATGGTGGTTCGCGGCGAAGATGGCGGCGAGACAATTGCGATTCGTTCAATGGTCTACCTTGGTCTTTCCTACGATCATCGCGTTGTCGATGGCGCAGATGCGGCTCGCTTCCTAGTTACCTTGAAAGAACGTCTCGAAGGCGGCGCTTTCGAATCAGACTTAGGACTTTAATTTGCTGCCGCCACAACGTATTGCTGTTACCGGCGCCTCTGGGCTAATTGGTAGCGCGTTAGTTGGTTATCTAAAGTCTCAAGGTCACACTGTGCAGCGCTTAGTGCGCCGTGCTGCTGTTTCCAGTGAAGAAATCACTTGGGATCCAATTGCTGGCACCGTTGATATGGAAGCACTTGCTGGGGTGGACGCAGTTATTCACCTAGCTGGCGCTGGCGTAAGCGATAAGCGTTGGACCAAGAAATATAGGAGCGAGATTTTGAATTCGCGCTTGCTCGGTACTACAACAATTGCAAAGGCAGTCGCAATCGTTAAGCCACAAGTCTTTATCTCCGCGAGTGCAATCGGTTGGTATGGCGAGAGTGGAAATCGCGCAGTAATTGAAAGTGATCGCGTTGGCGATGATTTCCTAGCCGCGGTCTGCCACGAATGGGAGTCTGCCGCCGATCTGGCTGGCGATGTGCGCACCGTGAAGCTTCGTACTGGTTTAGTGCTTGACCCAACTGGTGGCGCACTTGGCAAGATGTTGCCGATCTTCCGCTTTGGCTTAGGTGGCAAACTAAGTAACGGTAAGCAATGGTGGTCTTGGATTACGTTGCATGATCAAATCAGAGCAATCGCATTTTTGTTAGAAAGCAAAGTTTCTGGCCCAGTTAACCTAACTTCGCCTAACCCGGTTACTAATACAGAGTTCACCGCCGGCTTAGCTCGTGCGATGCACCGTCCAGCGCTCTTCCCAGTGCCAGCATTTGCACTAAAGATCGTACTTGGCGGTTTCTCAGCCGAAGTGCTTGGTTCAAAGAAGGTTATGCCTCAGGTGCTTACCGAAGCCGGCTTTACCTTTGATTACCCGCATATTTCATCGGCACTTGAAAAGTTAGTCGATTAATTAGCTAACACGGCCATTGCGGCTAAGCGACCTGATTTAAGAGCGCCATTTTGCGATGGACTTACTTGACCGTCTCCAGCTAGATAAACTCCTGTGCGCACAAAGCTTTGAACTGGTTGAGTTATTCCCTTTGCTCCAATTGGTAGCGCCGCTGGAATTTCATACTTCGCGACCAACTCCCAATCACGGTTATCACAAGCGTAAAGTGTTGCCAGATGGCGGCGAGCATCAGACTCGGTAATCCCAGTATCAGTAGTAGTCGATACTAAGTTCTTGCCGGCAGGTGCGTACTCTGGAATGAAATTGGAAATAACTAAAGTATTTATCACTGCGCCACGGTTTTGGCCATCAACAATTAATTGACCATGCGCAACCGGCGCAGTTGGTGCGCTGTGATACCAAGTCGTACAACCAGCGAGCTTAGGAACGGATCCAAGGTCTAATAATTGCGCGGCCGTCGTACTATCTGCTGCAACGATAATTTCACTGGCTGGTATTTCACCCACCGAAGTCGTTACAACTCCACTCTTAATTAAATTAACTGTTACACCTAACCGTAGATCACTAATCTGGTTTGCCATTACTGCCGAAAGCACCCCAACCCCGCGACTCGGCAATCCAGGTTTGCCACTGATGAAAGTCTTGATGATCTCTAACCCAGCTGGAGCTGCGATATTCGTTAGGTCAGTTAGATAAACGCCACGTAGGAATGGTCTAAGTACCTTTTCGTAAGTCTCACCCAGGCCAGATGCGCAAAGGTACTCATGAATTGATAGTTTAGGACTTGGCCGACCTGCTAATACTTTCAAGAGGACGGCCTTGTTTAACAAGTTTCCTGTTGCGGAATCAAAGACCGATTTAAAATATTTACGCGGATCCCCTAATCGATGTGACCGATCGTTGATTGCAATATTTATCGCCCGATCGGCAAATCTAAAATCTAACTCACCTAAAATATTTAGGGCAACTAACTCTGGGTACTTGGCATTAATCAATTGAAAACCACGATCACAGGTAAAGCCATCGATCTGATCTGATTGCACTCGTCCACCAGCACGATCTGCAGCTTCCAGTACAACTACTTCGCGACCTGCATATTGCAGTTCAATGGCCGCGTTCATGCCCGCTAAACCGGCGCCAATTACAACAACTGGTTTACTCACGAAAGTTTAGTTCTCGCGCTTTATCAACAATCGTGGCAACCGCAATTATTTCGTCCTTGCTCACTGGCCACTCATTCTTACCCGCAATAGCACCAGCAACAAGTTCGTAGAAACGTGCATAGTTTCCATCTTCAACTTTCAATTCACTAGCCACATCGCCACGCATTATGCGAGCTTCTGACTTGGTAGAAACATCCCACTTACCTTCATGCGGTATTTTGCCGGCTCGCAATAGCGCTTCCTGCGGGTCAAGTTCGCCAATAACAAGTGCTCCGCTTGTTCCCATCATTCGGATGCGCGGTCCAGGTGCTCCTACTATGGAACTGGTCGAAAGATATGAATCAACACCGCTGTCATGCTTTAGTACTAAAACCACATCGTCATCAGATGCCCCGCGAATACTGCGCACACTTGCCGAAATCAATTCAGCTGGGCCAAACCAATCAAGGGCCGTTGAAACTAAATGTGATTGAAGATCAAGCAATAATCCCCCGCCTTCTTCGGCGCTGCTTTGTTCGCGCCAAGATTGGGCAGCTAAGTCAGGGCGATAGCGTTCAAAGCGCGAATCAATGCGAAAAACTTTACCGATTTCATTATCTTGTATGACTCGCTTGATGGTCAGCGAATCAGAATCGAATAAGCGATTATAAAAAGCAGTTACCGGTACTCCGGTGTCATCAGATACTTTAAGAATTTCTAGTGTCTCAGCCAGGTTTCGGCCCATTGGCTTGTCAACCACTGTCGGAATACCGGCATGTAGTGCAGCAATAGCTTGCTCAACATGAACAGAATTAACCGATGCGATAACAACGAGATCTAAGTCATTTGCCAGAAGCTCTGACATATCTGAGACGACGATTGCATCTGGAAAATCAGTATGCACTTGATCAATTCGATCTGGGTTCGTGGTTAGAACTGCCACTAACTCAAGGCCGCATCCTTTAAAAAGTGGAGCGTGAAAAGTGCGGCCAGCTAAACCGTAACCAGCCAGCCCAACTCGTAGCGTCATAGAACTCCGAGCTATTAACTAGTCAGCTGATTTAGATAACTTAGATGGCCACCATACCTTAGGGCCGATTTCATGCACTAGCGCCGGCACCAGAATCGAGCGAACGATAATGGTGTCGAGCAGTACGCCGAAAGCAACTGCAAAGCCAAGTTCGGCTAGGAATACCAGTGGCAGAATTCCGAGAACTCCGAAGGTAGCTGCCAGAACAATTCCAGCAGAAGTAATTACCGACCCAGTAACCGTTAAGCCCTTGATAACGCCTTTTCGGGTCCCCATCTTGCCGGACTCTTCACGCACACGAGTCATCAGGAAGATGTTGTAATCAATGCCGAGTGCAACTAAGAAGATGAAGGCGAAGAGTGGGAACGATGCATCTGCTCCAGCAAAGCCAAAGATGTGATTAAAGACAAGTGCACAAACGCCAAGGGTGGCAAAGTACGAAAGAACAACTGTGCCGAGTAACAACACAGCGCTAACGATGCTGCGAAGTAGTAGACCCAAGATCAGGGTGATCAAAAGTAGAACTACTGGAATAACAGTTCGATTGTCATGACGAGCAGCAACATCAGTGTCGAAGAAGACAGCTGTTGTGCCACCAACCAAAATTGACTCGTCAACACTTTTCACAGCCTCACGAATCGCTGGAATTCGATCACGTGATTCACGCGAATCTGGCGCAGTCGATAGTGTGACATTTAGAATTGAAAGTCCATCTTTAACAATAACTCCAGCAGCATTAGCTTCTGGGGCAACTGCTGTAACACCTGCAACGCTTTGCAATTTCGCTGAAACAGCAGGAATCAATTCATTCTTTAAAATAACTTTAGTTGGGTCACCTTCACCACCAGGGAAATGGTTCTCTAGTAATTTTTGACCGACAACAGACTCTGGATTTCCGGTGAAGCTTTCAGAGGTTGATAGCCCGTCAGTCTTAAGCGTCGTAGAGAATGCTGCTAATACGACTAGTAATAGCCCAGTCACGACCCAAGCTCTGCGTGGTCGGCGTTCGACTATATTTCCAACCTTTGCCCAAGTGCCAGTTAGCTGACTATCAACATCATCAAAGCGTGGAATTCTTGGCCAGAAAATCCAGCGACCAAACAAGACTAGAAAAGCAGGCAACAACGTAACCATCGTAATTACCGCAACAACAACACCGATGGCTCCGATCGGGCCAAGTCCTCGGTTACCCGATAAATCACTTAGCAATAGAACTAATAGACCCAGCGCAACAGTTGCACCTGATGCCACAATCGGTTCGAAGGTGCCTTTATAGGCAGCTCGCATTGCGGCTACCGGCGTCGAGTGATGATGTAGTTCTTCGCGATATCTAGAAATTAGAAGTAGGGCGTAATCAGTACCTGCGCCCAGCACTAACACCGAGAGAATTCCTTGCGATTGGCCATTGACATCAATGACATCATTTTTTGCCAATAAATAAATAATTCCACCCGCGGTCGAGAGTGCAAAGACTGCAGATAGCAGTGGCAGAAACCACAAGATTGGCGAGCGATAAACAATAATCAAAA
>JBEINS010000137.1:0-3112 GCA_040377985.1 Candidatus Planktophila sp.
ATGAACCCAACGCACTTCATGAGATTCATCGTTTAACTCGCGCGCCATTAATTCGGCAGCAGCTGTTGCCACTACCGTGTCATAGCGCCATTTTCCATGCAGGTCAGAAAAAGTAGTTATTGGTTGCACATGCGTTGGATCAATACCGGTCTCTTCAACTGCTTCGCGCACAGCAGCCTCAATTATGGGTTCGTCCGAATCACGAGCACCGCCTGGAACTCCCCAGGTATCGCCGTTATGCACCAACGGCGCACGATGTTGCAGCAGCAGGTGTTGATCACGAATTAGTAGCAGGCCAGCTGCGCCGTGCTTTCCCCAATGGCGATTACCGCAGTCACATTCGACCCAACCATCACCATCGCGCATTGCCACAGTTCTAGGCTCTCACATCATCCACACTTTTGCAGGCTGCGCTGATTAGGACTGGCGTTCGAATCTAGCCTGCGCAGATGCGAAAACTACTGATCTGTTTACTTTTATCCCTGTTAGCGCCTTTGAACACAGCTAGCGCTGCCGATTGTGTCGATGCCGCCTGCATCGATGTTTACACCCAAGATGGCCAGATAATCATTGAAGGCAAGAAAGGCAGTGGCCCAAAGGCCAAGCCGCGCACTGTTAAGCCACCTAAGCCAAAAGTTGTGAAGCCCATTTTTCCAGAGTTAATTCCGCGCCCAACAGCGAAACCAACACCAAAGCCAACCCCGCCAACTAAATCGAAACCTAAGAGAACTTATAAGCCACGACCAAAGCCAACTCTTAAACCAAAAGCGGAAGAATCAGTTTCTCTAAATGATCGCTTAATAAAATTATTGCCCACTGGTGGAATTGCATATCAACCTGAAGCCGAACCACTAGTAAATGTGCCAATCTATTTCTGGAGTGATCTGCCAACTCAGTTTGCAACTCGTGTGACAGTGGTGGGCGAAGTGGTCGATGTGTTGTTGCGCCCTGGTTTTGTCTGGAGTTTTGGCGACGGGACTTTCTTAAGCACCACCGATGCTGGCGGGCCATATCCAAATGGCAAAATCAAACATACCTACAAGAACCCGGGCAGCTATCCAATTACTTTGGTGCAGAGCTGGAATGGCAACTGGACCCACAATGGCACTACCCGAGCAATAACTGGCACGATCAAGACCACAGTATTTGCCGTTGTTACGGTGGTAATTGCGCCAACTCGCTTCATGTTTTAGTCATCCACAGCATCTAGCTGAATCTGAAAATCAGTCGGTGAATTAATTTAGGTTCACAGGCATGACAACACTTACTTCTCCACATGACTTATTAGCTGCAATTCCATTTCTAATCGGCTATCACCCAATTGATTCGCTGGTTTTAGTGGCCATCAAGGGCGACCTAGTTTCGATGGCTATGCGCGTTGATTATCCGAAAAATGAAAATACCGACGCTTATGATTTATTAGCGCATCACTTAAAACTCGATGGGGCAGATGCGGCACTTATGTTGGCTTATGTGCCAAGTGAAAAGTCTGAGCTACATGAAACTGGCGCTGAAGTTCTGGGCCATATGTCTAATTCGTTATCGAAGAACGCAATTGCGATCCGGGAATCAATTGAAGTAATTGGCAACCGTTGGCGTTCGGTTATTTGCGAAGATATTTCTTGCTGTCCACCTGAAGGCAACGTATTGCCAGATTTTGATAGTTCTAGAGTTGCGGCCGAACAAGTAATGGCCGGGCGCACATTGCCCTTCATCGATGTTTCTAAATTAGCTGATTCAATTGCTGCGCTGCCCAATATCGGGGTCGAGTTCATCACCCAAGTCGAAAGTTATTTCGTGCACGAAGATGCCCCTGATCTAATTGAGAAACAACGTGATGGCGCAACCGCAGTTGTTGATTTAGGAAAACTCTATGAATTCGGTCAAGGAAGCAGTGATCCAGATTTAGTGGCACAAGTAATCGGTCGCTTATCTGATATTCAAGTGCGCGATTATGCACTCGGTATTCATAGCGCTGAAAACATTGAGTCGTATTGGACAATGTGGAAAGAGTTATTGCGCATTGCACCAGTTGGTTACGTGGCACCGATTGCTTCGATTTTTGCCGCCGTTGCCTATGAATCAGGTCAAGGCGCATTGGCTCATAAAGCTCTCGATCGCGCATTGCTTGATAACCCTGGCTATTCACTGGCCTTGTTGCTACGTCGGGTTTTCAGCGCAGGCTGGCCAGCTGCTGCCTTTATCCAAATGCGCGAACAGTTACATCCGAAGGTGAAAACCGCGATATTTTCAGGCTAACTAGCCGCAGTTAAAAGGTTCGCAGCTGCGTGCGCCGCAAGTTATGATTTACCCAGGTCACGAGTTCTAGGTACTAGCCCCGGCTTACTAGACGGCAACCCTCCACCGCGGCGGGGTGCTCCGGGTGACGACCTGGTTCTGGTCTTAGTTGATTAGAGCAAGTGCGTTAAGGATTATTTATGGCAACTCTAGATAATGATTCGGCGAAACATCGCCACCTGGTAACGGGTGCATGGCTCGAAGGTGATGATCCAGGGGATCGCAAGTTTATTAAAATTGGTGATTTAACACTTGAGTCGGGTGTTGTACTTCCTGACATCACAATCGCTTATCAAACTTGGGGCGAGTTGAATAAAGATAAAGACAATGTAATTTTAGTAAACCACGCCATGACTGGTTGGTCTGATGTTCCTGGTTGGTGGCCACAAATGGTTGGCCCCGGTTTACCGTTTGATACCAATAAATTCTTTGTGGTCTGCCCGAATGTAATTGGTGGCTGTCAAGGAAGTACTGGGCCATCTTCCCTTGCACCCGATGGAAAACGTTGGGGTTCACGGTTTCCATATCTAACAGTGCGCGACATGGTTGCAGCTGAAGTTAAATTCAGTGACGCCCTTGGAATTGCGAAATACAAATTATCAGTTGGGCCTTCCCTTGGCGGAATGCGTTCACTGGAATGGGCTGTGCAATTACCAGATCGCGTTGAAGCAATCTGCACCATTGGATCAAGTGCAGTTGCGACCGGTGATCAAATCGGAACTCACTCAATTCAAATTCGGGCAATTAGAAGTGATCAGTATTTCAATGGTGGCGATTACTACGAACAAGAGCAAGGCCCACATGAAGGCATGGG
>JBEINS010000037.1:0-8080 GCA_040377985.1 Candidatus Planktophila sp.
GCTCTTCACATTCTTGGCAGCACAAGGAAAAGAAATCGGCACTTCTCTAGTTGAAGTTGATCTAATCCCAACTGTGAAAGAGTTGCTTGAACGAGCAAAGGCCAATGGCGTTGAGCTGTTACTGCCAACAGATATTTTGGTAGCTCCAGCATTTGCTGCTGATTCACCAGCAACGTTGGTAAGTGCTGATGCAATTCCGGCAGATCAAATGGGTCTAGATATTGGACCCGAGACAGCTGCAGCTTTTGCAAAAGCAATCACTGGCTGTAAAACCGTTTTCTGGAATGGCCCAATGGGCGTATTTGAATTCGCAGCCTTCTCTGGCGGCACTAAAGAAGTTGCCAGTGCGCTCACCAAGGTGGCCGGCCTATGCGTAGTTGGCGGGGGAGACTCCGCAGCTGCTGTGCGTGCACTAGGTTTTGCCGATAGCGATTTCGGATATATCTCAACTGGCGGTGGCGCCTCACTTGAGTATCTAGAAGGCAAGGAACTTCCTGGTCTAGTTGCGCTTGGCTTATAAAGGTTTATAAAGGGAATTCAATTTTCAAGCAATCTAATTCGAAAGAGGATAAAAATGCGTAAGCCACTAATGGCCGGTAACTGGAAGATGAACCTCAATCACCTTGAGGCGATTGCCGTTGCCCAGAAGTTGGTGTACAGCCTTGACGATAAAGATTATGACGCAGTAGACGTGGCGATCATTCCGCCATTTACTGATATTCGTTCAATTCAAACTTTGATCGATGGCGATCGTTTGCGTCTGCTTTACGGTGCGCAAGATCTTTCCCCTGAAACAAGCGGCGCATTTACTGGTGATATCAGTGGTTCAATGTTGGCAAAGCTCGGTTGCACATTTGTAGTTATCGGCCACTCTGAACGCCGTGCTATTCACAAAGAGAGCGATGCGATTGTAAATAAGAAGATTAAGGCAGCTCTTGCTAATGAGTTAACTCCAATTTTCTGCTGCGGCGAAGAGCTCGCAATTCGCGAAGCTGGTACACATGTTGAGCATGTACTTGCTCAAGTTCGTGCTGGCCTTGCCGGATTTACCAAGCCAGAGTTAAAAAAGATTGTGATTGCATACGAACCAGTCTGGGCAATCGGCACTGGCAAGACTGCAACACCAGAGGATGCTCAAGAAGTATGCGCGGCGATTCGCGCCGAAGTTGCCAAGATTGGCTCACCTGAGATTGCAGATAACATGCGCATTCTTTATGGTGGTTCCGTAAAGTCTGCAAATATTGCAGAGATCATGAAAAAGGACGATGTAGATGGTGCGCTAATCGGCGGCGCCAGCCTAGATCCGGAAGAATTGGCAAAGATCGCCCGCTATCACCGCGGTGAATAAGCCTAAAGAGCGGTAAAATTGCTTTCTTGCACCGTTGGTGAAGTAGAATCTCACCCTTACCTCACTTCGAAGTTGGAGAACTATTCGTGACACTCGCACTATCAATCATCCTGGTCATCACAAGCGTGTTGATGATTCTCTTGGTTCTATTACACAAGGGCAAGGGCAGCGGACTTTCTGATCTATTCGGTGGTGGCGTTTCATCAAACTTCGGCGGATCTTCAGTAGTTGAGAAGAACCTTGATCGCATCACAATTGTGGTTGGTGGCCTCTGGTTCTCTGGGGTTGTTGCGCTAAGTCTTGTTTTAAAAACCGCTTAATTTTGTTGTTTAATTCTTTAAGGAGCTCAAATGGGTAGTGCAATTCGCGGAAGTCGTGTCGGTGCCGGCCCAATGGGCGAGGCTGAACGCGGTGAATCAATTGAGCGTTTCTATGTTTCATATTGGTGTGGCAAGGGCCACGAAGTAAAGCCATCTTTTGCTAAAGAAGAAGGCGTTGTCATTCCAGCTGAATGGGATTGCCCAAAGTGTGGTCTGCCAGCAGGTTTAGATAAGAACAACCCACCTTCTGCAGTTAAGAACGAGCCATACAAGACTCACTTGGCTTACGTTAAAGAACGTCGCAGTGCAGCTGAAGGCGAAAAGATTTTGGCAGATGCTCTTCGTAAGTTACACGGAGATGATGACGAGTAATTAAAGCGCTTCGGCGGCTTTCAGAAGTTGAGCAATACCCGCACTTCGATCACTTAAATGTAATCGCAGCAGCGGGTATTTTCTTTTCGCCAGTGCTCGCAGGTCACCAAGTGCTTGAGCCATGATCAAAGTCTTAAATCCAAAGCTTTGTCCAGGAATCACCACATCGCCATTAGTAATGCCAGTTATCTGTAAGAACGCTCCATTTTGTTGACCGCCTTTATGGAACTGTCCGGTGGAATGCAAGAAACGTGGCCCCCAACCGAAAGTAACTGGTCGGTTAGATTTGCGTGCAATGATTTCGCGCAACTTCGCTAAATCGCGATCTCCGCTGCGATCTAGATAAGCCATGACTGCGACGTAACCGCCATCAGGAACTGCCGTTATAAATTTGCGTAGAGCTTCAGTTAGATCTGAACCTGCACCAAATATTTCTACAGCGCCATCTATTGCATCAGCTGTGAACTCAGGTAGCACGCCATTCCATTCAGCCAATAGCGCACTCGTTGCCTCTTTTGCCTCAGTTACATTCGGCTGATTAAAGGGGTCAATTTCAAGTGCAGCGCCTACTAAAGCAGTAACCCATTCCCAGAGGAAGAATTGTTCGCCAAGATCACCTGTAATTACCAAGTCAGCGCTACCGTCAAAAGCAATGCTGAATGCATCGCCACCAGCTGCTGCTGTTGAATTCTCGATCACAATTGGCAACCGTCCAACTTCAGTCTTGCCAGTTGATTCAGCAACTAGCTGCTCAATCCAATCCGAGAGCCCAGGAGCGGCAGCTGAATCGCAGTAAGTTAAATACTGGCCGGCATTGCTGATTAGATATGCTATATCGATTGCTACATCGGAGGAAACTATTTGTGCTTTTGCATCGGATGCGGCATCGAGCAGAACCGAAGCGTCAACACCGATTAAGGCAGCTGGTACTAAACCAAATGCGGTCAGTGCGCTAAAGCGGCCACCTACTTTTGGATCAGCGTTAACTACTGTGTAGCCGTCGGCGCGAGCGCTTTTGTCCAGCGGGGAATCAGGATCAGTCACGATCACCATGTGATCGACTGGATTTAGATTAAGAGTACGAAATGCTTCAGCAAATAATGCGCGTTGCGATGCAGTCTCAATTGTCGAACCCGATTTAGAGCCAACTACGACAACTGTTTCGCGAAGATCACCAGCTAGCGCATGATGGATATAAACCGGATCAGTTGAATCCAGGACAAATAACTCTTTGCGATAAGTCGCCGCAATTACTTCTGGTGCTAGGGATGATCCACCCATGCCACAGAGAACAACACGGGTGTGGTTGCGGAATTTAGCGCTAATCGCATCTAGTTGTGGCAGGAGTTCGCGAGAACTTTCAGGTGCATCAATCCAATTCAAACGGACACTTGCTTCAGCTTGGGCCGCTGAGCCCCAAATAGTTGAGTCTTTAGCAGCTAACTTAGGGTTTACCGCTGCAATCTTTTTATATAGAGCGCTGCTGCGATCGATGGTGCCTAGCTTTTGACCAGATATTTTTAACACTAACTCATTGCTCCTTTAACGCTAGCCAAGAGTTCGTTCCAGGCATCAGCGAATTTTTTAACACCATCAGTTTCTAAGTCCGCAGTGACTTTTTCAATCGAAATTCCAAGCTCTGCCAGTTGGGTAAAGACAATGCGAGCTTCTTCATATTTACCGGCAATAGTGTTTCCCTTGAATACACCATGATCAATAACTGCGTCCAACGTGCTCTGCGGCATAGTGTTAACAGTATTTGGGGCAACTAGTTCTAGGACGTAGCGAGTGTCATCGTAAGCTGGGTCTTTAACGCCAGTTGAAGCCCAGAGTGGGCGCTGAACATTGGCACCTTGCGAGGAAAGTTCTTGCCAACGAGTTGTGGCAAATTCTTTTTCGAATTTCTCATATGCCAAATGTGCATTAGCAATAGCTGCCGCACCTAAAAGTGAATGTGCCAGAACACCACCATCTGCTTTTAAGATGGGATCAATCGCGGTATCTAAGCGACTAATGAAAAATGAGGCAACGCTATGTATCTGATTTAAATTATGGCTGTTCTTAGCAGCTAGCTCGATGCCGGCGATGTAAGCCTCGATGACTTGCATGTAGCGTTCGATTGAAAAGATCAAAGTGACATTAACGCTGATGCCAGCACCAATTAACTCAGTGATAGCAGGAAGTCCAGCCAGAGTTGCCGGAACTTTAATTAGTACATTCGGGCGATCAATTATTTGCCAGAGTGACTTACCTTCGTTGACTGTGGCGGTTGTGTCATGCGCCGAGCGTGGATCTACTTCAATGCTGACCCGACCATCAAAACCGTTACTTGACTGGTAAATATCGGTAAATAAGTCACAAGCGATTCGCACGTCATCAGTTGTTAGTTTGGTGATTACCTCTTCGACTGACTTGCCTTTGAGGGCAGCAATATCGTTTGAATACTCGGTGGCATCTGAGATAGCCGCTTTGAAAATTGCCGGATTAGTTGTTACGCCAACTACACCAGAGTTCTTGATGCGAGGCGGTAGCGAATGAGCATCAGTTCCAGTTAACTTAGCTCTAGAAAGATCATCTAGCCAGACCGAACAACCAGCTTTACCTAGGTCAGATATTTGCATTACAGCGCTGCCTCAATCTGTGGAACAATCGCTTCAACACTAAAACCAAACTCCTTAAACAACACAGGCGCCGATGCAGATGCGCCATAGTGTTCTAGCGAAATGGTCAAGCCATTACTTCCAACATAGCGATGCCAACCTTGTGAAATACCAGCTTCAATGCTTACCTTCAGCGAATCAATGGGCAGAACGGCAGCACGATAAGCAGCAGGTTGCGCATCAAACCACTCTAGGCAAGGAGCACTAACAACTGCAGTCGGAATTGATTTCGTTTCTAGAGCAGTTGCCACATCTAACGCCAGTGATACTTCAGAACCTGTCGCAACCAAAGTTACCTTCGCTTTCCCGCTAGCAGCTTTCAGGATGTATGCGCCTTTAGCAACTTCGCTGGCAGCAGCATGAGTCGTGCGATCAACAACGGGCAGATTTTGACGCGACAAAATGATTGCAGCAGGGGAGCGGCGGGCAATGATTTCGCGCCATGCGACGCTTACTTCATTTGCATCCCCTGGGCGAATAACAGCAAGATTTGGAATAGCGCGAAGGGCAGCGAAATGTTCGATCGGCTGATGTGTTGGGCCATCTTCGCCTACGCCAATTGAATCGTGCGTCCAAACAAAGGTACTTGGAATATTCATTAGCGCTGCCAAGCGAACAGCAGGGCGCATGTAATCACTAAAGACTAAGAAAGTTCCACCGAAGGAACGAGATAAGCCATGAAGTGCGGCGCCGTTGAGGATGGAGCCCATTGCATGCTCGCGAATTCCAAAGTGAACAATGCGGCCGTATGGGTTTGCATTCTTAATTGCACTTGTCGCTGGTAAGAAAGAACCGCCACCATCAATATCGGTGTTATTGCTACCTGCTAAATCTGCTGAGCCACCCCAAAGTTCAGGCATCTTCTTTGCTAGTGCGTTGATTGCTTTTCCAGATGCCGCACGCGTAGCTAGTTGTGTGCCGGCTTCAAAAACTGGCAGTTCAGAATCCCAGCCTGCTGGTAGCTCTTTACGATGCAAACGATTTAATAACGCTGCTTCACTTGGATTGATAGCCTGCCAGGTTTTCAGACGGGCATCCCAATCCTTACGTGATTGTGCGCCGCGTTCTTTAACTTTGCGCACGTGTGCGAAAACATCAGCAGGCAGTGCAAAATGTTCGTCCGGATTCAAACCTAAAATCTTTTTGGTTTCGGCAATCTCTTCTGCGCCAAGGGCTGAACCATGTGAGCCCGCAGTTCCTTTTGCTTTTGGCGCCGGCCAAGCAATTACCGAGTGCATACGAATTAATGATGGCTTAGTTAGTTCCGCTTTGGCAGCGATCATCGCAGCATCAACTGCTGGTAGATCAATGCGACCATCTGCAGCAGCTGGAACATCAATTACTTGCCAACCATATGCCCGGTAGCGCGCTGATACATCTTCGGTAAATGCGTTATGAGTATCGCCTTCAATTGAAATGCGATTGTCATCGTAAATGATTACTAAATTACCAAGTTCTTGCGTGCCAGCCAGTGATGAAGCTTCAGCGCTAACGCCTTCTTCTAAATCACCATCTGAACAAATCACCCAAATAGTGTGATCGAATAATGACTGTCCAACAGCAGTTGCTGGATCAAATAAACCACGTTCGTAGCGCGCTGCCATTGCCATACCAACAGCAGTTGCGACACCTTGTCCTAATGGACCAGTTGTCATTTCAACTCCTGCAGTGTGACCGAATTCGGGATGGCCAGGTGTTAGTGAGTTCCAAGTACGAAATGACTGCAAATCAGCCATCTCTAAACCGTAACCGCTATAGAAAAGTTGAGTGTAAAGCGTTATTGAAGAGTGACCACAAGAGAGAATGAAACGATCGCGCCCAATCCAATTTGGATCTGCTGGATCATGAACTAAATGGCGTTGAAATAAGTTATAGGCCACCGGAGCAAGTGCCATCGCAGTACCTGGATGGCCGTTGCCCACCTTCTGCACTGCATCCATCGCAAGGGCGCGGGCGTAGGTGACGGCCTGATCATCTAACTCAGTCCAACCGGTCATCTGGCTCATTGTTTTCTCCTAGGTTCGCTCTGCTGTTGTAATTGATAACCAAATTCGCCAAGTGGTAATCCAAACTAAGGTTGATCCAAGCAGATGCAGGATAACTAGCAGTTCAGGAAGTCCTTGCACATACTGGACGTATCCAATTAAAGCCTGAGCCAATGTAGCCGCGAAAAAATACTTGATCCGCTTTTTAGTAACGGGTGACAAATCAGAAAGTACAAACAGTGCAAGCGATACACCTAAGAGTGCAATTACGGCATCAGCATGAAGCCATGAAATGGCACGACTATCGATATTTAATCTAGGTGCTTGCGCATCACCTGCATGAGGCCCGCTACCGGTTACTAAAGTGCCAAGCACAATGACAATAAAAGTTAGTGCTACCTGTGCGGTAACTAAAACTCGTAACTTAATTTCAGTGGGACGGATTGAAACCAGGGGAGTGCGAGCACGTTCGACCATCGATGCCGCACCTGCAATAAGAAATATTGAGAGAATAAAGTGGCTGGCAACTGCAAGTGGATTTAAATCTGTAAGAACAGTTATTCCACCAAGTACGCCTTGTCCAAGAATTCCGAGAAGTTGTAGTGCGGCCCGCCAAAGTAAATCTCTGCGAGCTTTACGAAACGCATAAATAATTGCCGCGATAGCCGCAAAGAAAAGCACAAAAGTTAATAAGCGATTTCCGAACTCAACCCAAGCGTGGAAAGCGCCTTCAGCTTGTCCGGCAACCGGAACATATGAACCTGGCGTGCATTCGGGCCAAGTCGGACACCCCAAGCCAGATCCAGTGATGCGAACGGCGCCGCCCGTGATGACTAACCCAGCCTGCAAAACGAGCAGTAGGTAGAGAATCGGCATGAGGCAACCTTATGGCAGGCGGTCTCGGCCAAGCCTGAGGCGCCCCTCACTCCTCTTGAGTGCGAGGAAACCCTCGATTTACGATACATTAATGTTGTGAAAAGCCAGATTATGAGTGCTCCGCCAGCCGGCGATGATTTGCGCACCCGTGACGCGATCGCACGCTCAATCCTAGAAAATGGCCCTTCAACTGCCGTGGCTCTAGGCGAGCGTTTGGCGTTGACCCCTGCGGGCATCCGCCGCCATCTAGATAACTTAATCGCCGATGGCATTCTCGAAGCGCGCGAACCTCATATTGGACTTTCCCGAGGACGCGGTCGACCTTCCAAAGTATTTGTGATGACCGATCAGGGTCGGGAAAAGTTCGAGCATTCTTACGATGACTTAGCGGTTGCAGCTCTTAAATTTATGTCGGCCCAATCGGGTGCTCATCTAGTTCAAGCTTTTGCTAAAACTCGCGCCGATGACATTGAACGTAAAGGTATTGAAGCACTTAAGACAGTTTCTAATAAGACTGAA
>JBEINS010000034.1:0-8276 GCA_040377985.1 Candidatus Planktophila sp.
CGGAAGTTAAGCCTCTCAGCGTCGATGGTACTGCACGGGTGACCTTGTGGGAGAGTAGAACGTCGCCGGACTTCTTTTATAAAAAGGGGCGCTTTCACGAGCGCCCCTTTTTTATTTTCTCGACATTTTAATTTAAGTTGAATCGGAAGTGAAATTCTTAAATTCACTTTTAAAATATCTTTGTAAAACGAGTGGTTAAGCAAATTAAATTTCAATAGTGATAAGAGAATGGGTACATGGAAGAGCGTCGCGGGAATTCAGGTAAGCCAAATAATTCTGGCCGCCCATCTTCTGGCCGTCCTTCATCTCGTCCAGGTTCTGCCGACTCTTCTGGTCGCCCTGCACGTCCTGATTCGGGCAGACCTTCATCACGACCATCAGGGCCAAATTCAGATCGACGTCGTGAAGATTTACCGGCGAGAGGTGGTTCATCATCTAGACCGAGTGCGCCTGGCAGAAATCGCGAAGGCCGCGATGCAAATGATCCGCGTGGAATTCGCCCAACTCCGATGGATCGCGATCAATCACGGCTACGTCCAAGAATTTTTGAACCAGATATTCCAGAAGATGTCACGGGTGAAGAATTAGAAAAAACAGCTCGCGCAGAATTATTAAGCCTTTCTGCCGAGAACGCTAAAGTCGTTGCTAGACACTTAGTTTGCATCGCTTTATTTGCAGATGAAGATCCAGAACGCGCACACAAACACGGCGTTGCAGCTGCCCACCATGCTGGTCGCTTAGCTGTTGTTCGCGAGAGCGCTGGATATGCAGCATATCGCGCAGGTCATTATGAAATTGCACTGAAAGAATTACGTGCCGCGAATCGAATTTCCGGAGATGTTTCTGCGTGGCCAGTGATGGCTGATTGCGAACGAGGACTAGGTCGCCCACTTAAGGCGCTCGATATGGCTGGTTCACCTGAAGTAAAACGTTTAGATAAAGCTGGCGAAATTGAGATGCGCATTGTTGCAAGTGGAGCTCGTCGCGATTTAGGCGAACTCGATGCAGCCGTAATTACGTTAACTTGTAAAGAGTTAAAGACTGAAGGCGAAGAGTGGGCAGTGCGCTTGCGTTACGCGTATGCCGATGCGCTACACGCTGCTGGTCGCAAGGCCGAGGCAACCGAATGGTTTAACAAATGTGCCGAAATTGATGGCGATGAAATAACCGATGCTCAAGATCGAGCTTCAGAATAGTTCTATCCACAGCAACAACTTCAGGCTAGTCATATTTGTCAGCCACCAAATAGAAGATTCAACTCCGAGTTCGATTAAGGAGTTTGAAATGACGGTAAAAGAAAAGTTGAATAAAAAAGCAATTAAGGAAGCAGCAGTTGAGCTGGATTCAACACTGGCGCTAAATGATGTTTTATTGCGGGGCCGAGTCTCCTCGATGGGCGTTGAGAAAGAGTTACCCAGCGGCGACAAAGTCGTCGAGTTCCGGATTGTGATTGCCCGAAGTGATGAACTGGGCTTTGACGCAATTGACATCAGCGCCTGGAGTTCAAAGCTGCGTCGTAGCGCCAGCTCGCTAAAAACTGAGGAATGGGTAGAAATTTCTGGTTCGATAAAGCGACGCTTTTGGCGAGGTGCAACAGGGCTAGCAAGTCGTTGGCAGATCGATGCCAGCGAGATCACACGACTCTAAGTGCTTCTTTAGGCCGCTCTAATTGCGCTTAAAAGTACGCAAGGTAGGCTAGCGGTAAGAGTTTGCTGGCATTAGCTGGCAGCCGCAGTAAAGGAGCACCAAGATGGCTAACGATCTATTCGATTCATTGCGAACCTATATCAATAAGGTCAGCGTAAATGAGAAGTCAGCAGCAGAGATCGCTAATTCAGTAAATGCCTGGGTGCGCGAGAGCGGCGAAGCGGTAAAGTTAAAAATCGAAGAAGAAGTTGAGTCCACAGTTCTTCGCATGGGTTTTGTAAAGCGAGCAGAGTTCGAAGCTTTAGCAGCCGAAGTTGCGAAGTTGGGTGGAAAGCCAGTCGTCACTAAATCTGCCAAGAAGGCAACGGCCAAAAAGGCTGCGGCTCCAAAAAAGACAACTGCCAAGAAAGCCACCGCAAAGAAGCCGGTTGCAAAAAAGTCAGCTGCTAAGAAGAGCGCTGCAAAGAAAGCGAGCAAGTAAATGGATCAGCAGGAAGTAAATATTGTTGACGAAGTGAAACTGGAACTTAGTGAGATTGATTCACTAGAAGTTTCAGAACATGGTCAACGTTATGAGGCGCTTGCTCACAAATTGCAGCAGGCACTTACCTCGATTGACGGGCTCTAAGACTTAACGGTCTAACTGGGAAGCTTTGTATTTATGAAAACTAGACTCGATGCTGAATTAGTTCGTCGCGAACTAGCTCGTTCGCGCGATCATGCAGCTGATTTGATTGAGTCTCGTTCAGTTTTGGTAGGCGGGATTCCTGCCACAAAACCAGCAACTCAAGTAGATGCCGAAACTTCGATAACTATTGCTGGCAACCGAGATGATTTTGTATCTCGAGGCGGACATAAGTTAGCTGGAGCTCTTGAGACTTTTTCTGATATCAAAGTTGAGGGAAAACGCTGTCTAGATGCGGGTGCGTCCACTGGTGGCTTCACCGATGTGTTATTACGTCGTGGTGCCGATTGCGTTGTGGCGGCCGATGTTGGATACGGGCAATTGGCGTGGGAAATTCAACAGAATCCAAAAGTCGTCATTCTTGATCGCACAAATATTCGTCACTTAACTGGTGAGTTAGTTGGCGATCCAATTGACTTAGTAGTAGCTGATTTATCCTTTATTTCACTGACTTTAGTGCTGCCAGCGCTTGCTGCAGTTTCAAAACCTGAAGCAGATTACGTCTTAATGGTGAAACCACAATTTGAAGTTGGTCGCGAACGTCTTGGTGCCGGTGGGGTAGTGCGTGATCCAGCGCTACGTAAAGCAGCCGTAATTGAAGTTGCCGAATCTGCATACGATGTTGGACTCGGAACACTTGGTGTTACAGCTAGCCCGTTGCCAGGACCGGCCGGAAATGTGGAATATTTCTTATGGCTACGTCGTGGCGCACCTGCTATTGATGAAGCAGCACTTGATCGCGCTATCGAGATCGGGCCGCAATAATGAGCCAAAAGCGTGCCGCAGTTTTAGTTGTTAATCCATCGCGAGCAGAGGCAGTAGAGGCCGCCACAGAGTTGGCTGGGTTGCTACAAAAAGCTGATTTCGATTTATTTACGATCTCTGACGTTGCAATTAGCGGTGTCACAAATAGCGCGCCAGAAAATTTACCTGTCGTCGAAATCGCAGTCGTCCTCGGCGGCGATGGCACTATTTTGCGTGGAGCCGAGTTAACTCGCGAACGCAATATTCCTTTGTTGGGCATAAACATTGGTCACGTCGGATTTATGGCCGAGGTAATTCGTCCTGAAATCACGGCCGTTGCTAAGTCAGTAATTGATAAGAGCTACGGCCTAGATTCTCGAATGGTCCTAGCCTACGAAGTTATTCGAAGTGGCAAGGTGATTGATACCGGCTGGGCGTTAAATGAAGTAACGGTTGAACGTCAACACACCACGATGGTTGAGTTGTTTGTGCAGATCGATGGCCGGCCACTTTCGCGGTGGGGCTGCGATGGCTTAATCGCCTCTACTCCAACTGGATCAACGGCATATGCGTTCAGCGCGGGCGGGCCTGTTCTATGGCCAGAGGTTGAAGCACTTGTTCTGCTGCCAATTTCAGCTCATGCGTTGTTTGCTAGACCAATGGTTATTTCGCCAAAGTCGGAAATCGTGGTGGAAATTCAATCCGATGAAGCACTGCTTTCAGCCGATGCGCTACGTAAATTCCCACTGACTAAGGGTGATCAAGTGCGGATTACCCGCGATGCCAGCAAGATTCTGCTCTCACATATTGTGGCAACCACTTTTACTGATCGCATTGTGGCCAAGTTCAAGTTACCGGTTGAAGGATGTCGCGGTGAGTGAACGCTCTTTCCTAAGCGAGATCACAATTAAGAATCTCGGCGTTATTGAATCTGCAACACTGGAGTTTGAACCCGGCTTAACTGTATTAACTGGTGAAACAGGTGCCGGAAAAACTATGGTGTTGACTGCACTTAATTTAATTTTAGGCGGCAAGAGCGACGCGGCCCTGGTTCGCACCGGTCAAGAGCGATTAGTTGCTAGTGGACGCTTCGCTGTTACTAAAGAGATTGCAGATAGCGCAAGCGAAAAAGGTGCAGACCTTGATGGTGATGAATTAATTCTTACTCGTAATGTAAATAGTGATGGCAAAAGTAAAGCAATTGCTGGTGGAATTTCGATTCCTGCGGGCACGCTCGCTGAACTAGCAGTTGAGTTGATTGAGATCCACGGGCAAGCCGCAAATTTGCAAATCACTAAAAGTTCAAAACAACGCGAGTTACTTGATCGGTATGCCGGGTCTGGGCTCCAAAAAGTTTTCGCGTCATATCAACTTGAACTAACTAGTTACCAGAATCTCAAAGGCCGCATTTCAACACTTAAGAGCGCTGCAAGTAAGCGCGATGCCGAGATTGCTGAGTTAACAGAGTTCACCAACGCATTTACCAAACTCAAGCCTAAGAGCGGCGAACTAGCTCAGATTGATGTCGAAATTTCTAAACTTAGTTCAGTTGAAGAATTCAGAGTCGCTATAGCCACAGCTATTGGCGCGGTGGAAGATGAAGAGAATGGCACGCTGACTTCTTTGGGATTAGCCCGTAAAGCACTGGATTCAGTTCGTGCGAAAGACCCTGAGATCGAGAACGTTTTTAGCAATCTATCGGATGCCTTCTTTTTACTGGGCGATGCGAACTCAACTCTCAATTCGTATTTGTCATCGCTAGAGGCGGACCCGGATCGCTTAAGCGCTTTGCAAGAACGTAAAGCGTCTCTTAATTCCTGGCTTAAGAAATATGCAACTGGCGACATGGATTTAGACGCTCTGATTACTCGCGGTGAAAGTTCAAAGAGTGCCATGGCAGATCTAACTGGTGGCGATGAACTTATTGCCGAATTAGAGAAAGAATTAATCACTGTTAAGAAATCACTGCTGGCGCAAGCGAAGGAACTCTCTTCGGTGCGAACTAAATCAGCGCTAACGTTGGCAACTGCAGTTAGCGAAGAGATTCACGCACTTTCCATGCCGCATACAAATCTGATCGTGCAAGTTAACCATCCTGACTATGCAGGAGCTCTAAAGGAATCAGATTTCACGGCAACTGGCTGCGATGAAGTAACGCTTTTACTGCAAGCTCATAAGGATGGCCCGCTGGTGCCAATTGCTAAAGGCGCCTCTGGTGGTGAAATGTCTCGCGTCATGTTGGGCCTCGAAGTTGTACTGGCAAAGGTGCAACCAGTCGGCACCTATATTTTCGATGAAGTTGATGCTGGTGTTGGCGGTAAGGCCGCGATTGAAGTTGGCCGCCGGTTAGCACTGCTGGCAAAGGATGCCCAAGTTATTGTCGTGACGCATCTACCTCAAGTTGCAGCATGGGCAGATTCGCATTTCGTGGTCAAGAAAAGTAGTGACGGAAGCATTGTGGCTAGCGGTGTCAACAAACTCGCCGAAGCCGAACGGATTAATGAGATTGCTCGAATGCTGGCCGGCCTAGAAGATTCAGCTAGCGCGCAAGAACACGCCGCTGAACTCTTAGCCATGCGCGCAAACGGTTAAGCCAATAGCAATTTACTGATAGGTTTGTATCCCATGAGCGATCATGTGACTAAACACTTATTTGTAACTGGCGGAGTCGCCTCTTCACTTGGCAAAGGACTCACCGCTTCATCACTCGGTCGACTACTAGTCTCTCGTGGCCTGCGCGTCACAATGCAAAAACTGGACCCATATCTAAACGTTGACCCAGGAACCATGAACCCATTTCAACATGGCGAGGTATTTGTTACCGATGATGGCGCCGAAACCGATCTAGATATCGGTCACTATGAACGTTTTCTCGATACCAATCTGCATGGTTCAGCGAATGTAACTACTGGCCAAGTTTATTCGCGTGTAATTGCGCGCGAACGTCGTGGCGAATATTTGGGCGAGACTGTGCAAGTGATTCCGCATATCACTAATGAAATTAAGGAACGTATCCGTGCCATGGCAGCACCCGACATCGATGTAGTGATTACTGAAATCGGTGGCACAGTTGGCGATATTGAGTCACAACCATTCCTAGAAGCTGCACGGCAAATTCGTCAGGAAGTTGGCCGCGATAATGTTTTCTATTTACACGTTTCGCTGGTTCCATATATCGGTCCATCTGGTGAGTTAAAAACTAAGCCAACTCAACACAGTGTTGTTGCACTTCGGGCAATAGGTATAGCACCAGATGCGATTGTGCTTCGATCCGATCGCGAGATTCCCGAAGGTGTTAAACGCAAAATTTCGTTGATGTGCGACGTTGATCAAGCTGCAGTAGTTGCTGCAGTTGATGCCCCATCGATCTATGACATCCCCAAAGTTTTACATGCTGAAGGGCTTGATTCATATGTAGTTTCACGTCTTGGTCTTAAGTGTCACGATGTTGAGTGGGGCGTCTGGGATGCCCTGCTTGAGAAAGTACATAACCCTAAGCACCAAATAACCGTTGGCCTAGTGGGTAAATATGTCGATCTACCAGATGCTTATCTATCAGTGAGCGAAGCATTGCGAGCCGGTGGTTTTGCTAACGATGCCAAAGTTAATCTCAAGTGGATTGCCAGCGATGAATGCGAAAGTGATGTAGGGGCACGAGCAATGCTCAGCGATGTTGATGCAATCTGCGTTCCAGGTGGATTCGGAATTCGCGGTATTGAAGGTAAGTTAGGTGCCCTTAAGTTTGCTCGTGAAAATAAGATTCCGACTTTAGGTTTATGTCTAGGTTTGCAGTGTATGGTCATCGAAGCTGCTCGAAATCTTGGTGGAATTCCTGATGCAAATAGTGCAGAGTTCGATCCAGAATCTGGCACGCATGTGATTGCAACGATGGCTAGCCAGAAAGAGATTGTTTCTGGGCAGGCAGATATGGGTGGAACAATGCGTCTTGGTTTGTATCAAGCCGAGTTAACACCTGGCTCGATTGTCGCAACAGTTTACGGAGCAACTTCGATTTCAGAGCGTCACCGCCATCGTTACGAAGTTAATAACAAGTACCGAGATCAAATTTCGAGTGCTGGCCTTATTTTCTCAGGGATTTATGAGCAGGAAAACCTCGTGGAGTTTGTTGAATTACCTAAAGAGGTACATCCTTATTACGTGGGAACACAAGCGCATCCAGAACTTCGCTCTCGTCCTACAAAAGCTCATCCGCTATTCACCGGCTTGGTGGCAGCGGCAATTGCTGGAAAGAAATAGTTTCCAATTAAGGATTAGCCATGCAGGTTGGCATACCTAAAGAGATAAAAGTCCACGAGTCCCGAGTTGCAATTACCCCCTTGAATATCAGCGAAGAAAAATACAACTACCAAGCCCTTGCACAGGGGCATTCTTATGAGTTTTCGCCAATCGGTTAATAGCTTCCTCGATCACCTACGGATCGAGCGAGGTCTAGCGGCAAATTCAATTGCGGCTTACGAACGCGATCTGCGAAAATTAATTGAATACTTTGATGCGCAATCGGTCGATACCAATGCTGTTAATAGTACGGATATCACCGCTTTTGAAAGTTCATTGAAAGCTCATGAATTAGCACCGGCCAGCATCAACCGAATCATGAGTGCGGTACGCACGTTCTATAAATATCAAAATCGCGAACAGGGAATTGTCGATCCGACAACGGAAATTTCGCACAATAAATCTGCTCGAAGATTGCCTAAAGCTCTTACTGTTTCTGAGGTTACTTCCCTAATTGATGCGGGGCTAAGAGAGGGCGATGTAATTTCATTGCGCGATCATGCGATGCTCGAACTCCTCTATAGTTCTGGGGCACGAGTAAGCGAAGTCATTGGCATTAACTTAAGTGATTTCGCGAAATCTAATTTGAATGGCGATGAAATTACGACTCTTCGCATACGTGGCAAAGGTGGCAAGGAACGCATAGTTCCACTGGGAAAGTTCGCAGTGGCTGCTATCGATAGTTATTTAGTTCGTACTCGACCTGATTTAGCGGCAAAGTCTGGTCGCAAAGAGAGCTCGATGAATGGCGCACTCTTCTTAAATCAAAAAGGAACTCGTATTTCCCGGCAAAGTGCGTGGCAAATAGTTCTTACCGCTGCTGAGCGAGCAGGTATCACGAGCAAGGTTTCACCACACGTTTTCCGACACTCTTATGCGACACACTTACTAGATGGTGGCGCAG
>JBEINS010000031.1:0-8585 GCA_040377985.1 Candidatus Planktophila sp.
ATGCGGAAATTGAGACAGCCCCATTGACTGCTATTCGCGGAAATCCTTGGCTCGCACTTGTTTTGCTTTCCAAAGTTTTGTTTGAAAACGGCGTTAAGTTGCCAGCAGGTTCAATTGTTTTAAGTGGATCTGCAACCAAAAGTTTCCATTTAGCGGCAGGCAATAACTACGCCATTGATATAAAAGGTTTAGGGCGAGTAGAACTAAAAGCTATTTAGTTAGAAGAGACGTCGACTAATTTGTCGGTCTCATCTTGAATCTTGGCTGAAACTTGCTTCAGCTTTTCAGCATATTCCTTGCCGTGGTGACCACAGAAAAGTAGTTCGCCACCAGATAACAAAACCGCGCGCACATAAGCCTGGGCACCACAGCGATCGCAACGATCAACCGCATTAAGAGGGGTTGTTTCGAAGATTAGCTGATCGGTCATGTTCTCTCCATTCGGTGACTACTTCATCTAGGAGAATAGCAAACCACACCTTGGTTATTCCCCGCTTGTTAAAATAAATATTTATTCGTTAATTACCTGTTAATTCTCTGAATCTGTGCGGTGAAAATCACTATTTGAGATCTCCGCGGCGCGCTTAACGGCCAAAATCCCAGGTCACAGATAATCTTCACCCCCGTGGCTACTAATGAAGAAGGCGTGCAGGATTCCTATACCGCCAAAGATCTAGCCGTACTAGAGGGCCTCGACGCCGTTCGTAAGCGCCCTGGTATGTATATCGGTTCCACCGATTCACGTGGCTTGATGCACTGTCTCTGGGAAATTATCGATAACGCAGTTGACGAGTCCCTTGCTGGTTATTGCAAGAAAATTGATATTAACCTTGAATCAGATGGTTCGGTTGAAGTTCACGATGATGGTCGCGGTATTCCAGTTGATAAGGAACCAAAGACTGGTTTAACTGGTGTTGAAGTTGTACTTACTAAATTACATGCTGGTGGAAAATTCGGTGGCGGCTCATATGCAGCTTCCGGTGGTCTCCACGGCGTTGGTGCCTCAGTTGTTAACGCGCTTGCTGAACGCCTTGATGCTGAAGTAGATCGCAATGGCAAGATTTACTGGATGTCATTTAAGCGTGGTGTTGCCGGCATCTTCGAAGGTGATGGACCAAAGGCAACATTTACACCGGCCTCAGGTTTGCGAACAATCGGTAAAGTTTCGGCCAAAGTAACTGGCACTCGAATTAAGTGGTGGAGTGATCGCCAGATTTTCCTTAAGGATGCTGAACTAGATATCGAAGAAATTTATGCTCGTGCTCGCCAAACTTCTTATTTGGTGCCTGGCTTAACTTTAATTGTTAATGACAATCGCACTAAGACTAAAACCACTGAAACTTTTTATCACAAAGGTGGAATTTCGGAATACTGCGAATTCATGCAACCTGATCAGGGCATTGGCGATGTAATTCGCTTAACTGGTTCGGGCCATTACCAAGAGACTGTGCCAGTTCTAGATGATCAAGGCCATATGGTTTCAACTGAAGTTGAGCGCGATATGTTGGTTGATATCGCACTTAAGTGGGGCAACGAGTTTGCCAACACCAATCGCTCATTCGTAAACATCATTGCCACCCCTAAGGGTGGAACGCACATGACTGGCTTTGAAAAGGCGCTGACCAAGGCCTTTAACGAGACCCTGCGCAGCACTGGAACCTTGAAGAAGAACGAAGCTGACGTGATCAAAGATGACATTTTCGAAGGTCTGACATCAGTTGTGACAGTTCGGATGTCAGAACCACAGTTCGAAGGTCAGACTAAAGAAGTGCTCGGCACCTCAGCTGCTGCTCGAATCGTTGGTGAAGTTGTTGCCGAAGAGTTAAAGAAATTCTTTGCAACTACAAAGCGCATCGATAAGGCCAATGGTCGCTTGATCCTGGAAAAAGTTGCCGGCGCATCTCGTACTCGTATTTCAGCTCGCGCGCATAAAGATCTGCAGCGCCGTAAGAACGCACTTGAATCATCTTCTCTGCCAACCAAGCTTTCTGATTGCCGCTCTGAAGATGTAAATCGCACCGAACTCTTTATTGTTGAGGGCGATTCCGCACTCGGAACCACCAAGGCGGCTCGCAACTCTGAGTTCCAAGCTATCTTGCCGATTCGCGGAAAGATTCTCAACGTTCAGAAAGCTTCACTTTCGCAGATGCTCGATGACAAAGAGTGCGGCTCAATCATTCAGGTAATCGGTGCCGGCTCTGGTCGCTCATTTGAATTAGATGATGCTCGTTATGGTCGCATCATCTTGATGTCAGATGCTGACGTTGATGGCGCGCACATTCGCTGCCTACTTCTTACTTTGCTTTATCGCTATATGCGACCACTAATTGATGCTGGCCGCGTATTTGCAGCGATTCCACCACTGCACCGCATTGAAACAATGGGTGGCGGCGGTAAAAAGGGCGAATACATTTATACCTATTCAGATGATGAAATGAAGAAGGTAACTGCTGAACTCACAAAGTCTGGCAAGAAGTGGAAAGAGCCGATTCAGCGCTATAAAGGCTTAGGCGAAATGGATGCTGATCAGCTGCGCGAAACCACTATGGATCCTGATGCACGCACTTTGCGTCGTATCACCGTGACCGATGGCGCAGCAGCAGAGGCAATGTTTGAACTGCTAATGGGTAGCGATGTTGCACCACGCAAAGATTTCATTGCTAACGCCGAGATAGATCGCGACAGCATCGACGCTTAATTAGTCGATTGCAACCAAATCGAAATAATCATCTTTCCAAAGATCTTCATCGCCATCAGGTAACAAAATAACGCGTTCAGGCTTAAGTGCTTGCACTGCGCCTTCATCGTGCGAAACCAGAATTACAGCGCCTTGATATTCAGACAGGGCAGCCAAGATTTCAGCACGCGATGCTGGGTCAAGGTTGTTTGTTGGCTCATCGAGCAGCAGTACGTTGGCAGCAGATACAACTAGAACAGCGAGAGCTAAACGAGTTCGCTCGCCACCAGATAAGACTTTAACTGGCTTATGAACATCATCACCGACGAATAAGAATGAACCAAGTACGTTACGCGCTTCTGGTTCACGAATATCTGGCGTTGCTGCCATCATGTTTTCCAGAATAGTGCGTTCAAAATCAAGGGATTCGTGCTCCTGGGCGTAGTAGCCAATCTTTAGGCCGTGGCCAGCTTCAACTGTGCCGGTATCTGATTCAAGCTCGCCGGCCAAGATGCGAAGCAGAGTTGTTTTACCGGCACCGTTAAGGCCAAGAATTACAACGCGAGAACCTTTATCAATTACACAACTTACATCGGTGAAAATTTCAAGTGAACCATAAGACTTAGAAAGTTCTTCACCCGATAGGGGAGTCTTGCCACATGGGGCCGGGGTAGGAAAACGCAGCTTTGCAACTTTGTCAGCAACGCGCACATCTTCTAGGCCAGAACGTAGCTTCTCGGCGCGACGTAACATGCCTTGAGCAGCTGTTGCTTTAGATGCCTTAGCGCGCATTTTCTCGCCTTGCTTCTGCAGAATTTCGGCGCGCTTTTCAGCATTGGCGCGTTCTTTCTTACGGCGATGTTCATCTTGTTCGCGCTGCAATAAATAGGCTTTCCAACCCAAGTTATAAACATCAATTACGTTGCGGTTCGCATCTAGGTAGAAAACTTTATTCACAACAGTTTCGATCAAGTTCACATCGTGCGAGATGATTACTAGTCCGCCGGAGTACTTGGAAAGATAATCGCGTAACCAGTTGATCGAGTCAGCGTCTAAGTGGTTAGTTGGCTCATCAAGTAGAAGTGTTTCGGCACCGCTGAATAGAATGCGAGCAAGTTCAATACGACGACGCTGACCACCAGATAACGTGGCAAGTTCGTGATCGAAAACTTCTTGAGTTACGCCTAGAGAAGTTGCAATTGCTTCAGCTTCAGCCGTTGCGGCATAGCCACCGGCTGCACTGAACTCGTGTTCAACGCGGGTGTAGCGATCCATCGCTTTTTCAAGTGCTTCGCCTTCAGAGGTTGCCATCTCTTCTTCAACAACGCGCATGCGATGAGAAATTTGATCAAGATTGCGAGCAGATAAAATGCGCTCGATAACACTGCCGGTTTCTTCGCCAACCCGAGGGTCTTGGGGCAGGTAACCGATCTTGCCAGTGCGATTTACCGCGCCACCTGCGGGCATGTTTTCACCAGCTAATACTTTGGCCAGCGTTGATTTTCCAGCACCGTTACGACCAACAAAACCGATGCGATCGCCATTGTTAATTCGCACGGTTACGCCCTTAACTAGCAGACGTGCGCCCGCGCGTAGTTCAAGGGCTTGAGTTGAAATCACGTCGCAGTCTAACTGAAGTTTAGGCGGCTGAAATACGAGATTTACGAGGGGTAGCAAATGCTTTGCCGACCTCGGTTAACTCAAGTGAAACCTGAGCTTTGATGGTCTCTTCTGACTTTAATAACGCTGTTAATTCAGCGATTGTCTTCTTGAGTTCCTTGCCTTCAGTTTCTAATTCAATTTTGCTCATCTTAGTTAGTCGGCGAAGTGGCATATCGAGAATATATGTGACCTGTTCATCATTTAATTTAAAATCTTTGATCAACTTCTCTTTTGCAGCAGCTGCATCATCGCTACCGCGAATGATCTTAATTACCTTATCGATATCGATAATTGCCTTGAGCAAGCCATCAACCAGAGTTAAACGTGAGGTTGCCTTGGCTTTGCGGAATTCAGAACGACGACGCACAACTTCAATGCGGTGTTCAATAAATACTTCAAGCAACTTCTTAAGGCCTAAAGTTTGAGGACGCCCATTTACTAGAGCAACAGCGTTGATCGAGAAAGCATCTTCCATTGGAGTTAACTTAAATAGTTGTTCAAGAACTTTTTCAGGCTCGAAACCATTTTTGATTTCGATAACCACGTTAGTACCAGTCTGGCCATCAGTTAAGTCGATAATGTCTGAAATACCTTGGATCTTCTTAGCTTTAGCCAGGTCTGCGATGCGCTCAACAACTTTTTCCGGGCCGATATTAAAAGGTAGCTCCTTGATGGTGATACCCATCTTGCGAGTAGTTACCTTGCTGATTTCAACGCTAGCGCGCACCTTTACCGAACCTTTGCCAGTTTCGTAAGCATCTTGAATTCCTTCAATGCCCACAATTTCGCCGCCCGTTGGAAAATCAGGTCCTGGTACAAACTTCATTAACTGCTTAAGCGTTGCTTTCGGGTTTTCAATTAAATACTTCGTTGCCGCAATTACTTCGCCTAAATTGTGCGGCGCCATATTGGTAGCCATACCAACTGCAATACCTGAACCACCATTAACCAAAAGGTTTGGATAAGCCGCCGGCAGAACTAGTGGCTCTTGTAATTGACCGTCATAATTCGGCCCAAAATCAACGGTGTCTTCATCGGTCTCGGCAACCATCGCCATTGCAGCTGTGCCTAAACGAGATTCGGTGTAACGCATGGCAGCTGGGCCAGAATCAAGTGAACCAAAGTTTCCGTGGCCATCAATTAACGGCAAACGCATTGAGAAACTTTGCGCCATACGAACTAGCGCGTCATAGATTGCGCCGTCACCGTGTGGGTGCAACTTACCCATTATTTCACCAACAACACGAGCACTCTTTACGTGACCACGTTCAGGACGCAGACCCATTTCAGACATCTGGTGCAGGATGCGACGGTGAACTGGCTTTAAACCATCGCGCGCATCAGGAAGTGCGCGTGAGTAAATTACTGAATATGCGTACTCGAGAAATGAATCTGACATTTCAGATGAAACATCAACGTCAACAATCTTGCCGGGATACTCGCCAGCTTTGGGACCAACTGGTTTTTTCGATTTTGCGGCGCTCTTAGAGGGTGTCTTTGCCGTAGCCATGGCGGTGATTCTGCCAATAAGTTGGGCTAAACCTGCGCATCTAGGGCTGGGCGCGCCCCCACGATTGCAACACACTTGGCAGCGATGGTCAGAGCAGCACCTAGTGATTGCGTGAAATCAAGTCCGGCTTGGTCGGCGGCAATAAATCCAGCCGCAAAACTATCGCCAGCACCAGTTGTATCAATTACTTGAGCAGAAATTGCCGGTAATGAAATTGCCTCAGCACCACGATTAGCCGCAATGACGCCACTTGATCCACGTTTGACCACGATAGTGGGGCAGATCTGAAGTAAATCAGTGATTGCTAACTCAAGATCAGTTGTTGACGACAAATATTTTGCCTCGTCTTCATTTAGCAATAAGCAGTGCACTTGATTTATCCAGGCCCGAATTTCGGCAATTGGTACGCCAGCCATGCCGCCCACAGTTGCCGGGTCGAGATAAATCTTTAGGCCAGCTGCTTTGATTTTGCCGATCATCTGCAGAATTCCAGGGCGAGATTTTGGATCAAGTAGTGCGTAGCCAGAGATGTAGGCGGCATTAAATGAATTTAGTTCAGGTAGATCAGCCAGAGTTAGTCCGCTATTTGCACCGTTGTCGGGAAACATGCTGCGTTCGCCATCTTTATCAACGATGACAACGACAATTCCAGTTGGCGCACCATGAACATCAATTTCGGAGTAAGTAACACCTAAGCGATCGAATTCGCTGCGCACAGCAACGCCAGCGGCATCTTGGCCAATGCGCGCCAACATATGACTTTGCGCGCCGGCAATACGTAGCCAAGCAGCAACATTGCCGCCTGCGCCGCCGCCATGAGTAGATACTTTGGCAGAAGTATCACTACCGTAATTAATATCGCTGGAAATAATGGCAACTACATCGAGGTTTACTTCACCAATGCAGAGTATTTTCGACATGTTTACTTGCTAGCAACTGCAATATCAGCGGCAAGTGCGCTATTTGATTTAATGATTTCAATATTTACGGCCAACGATTCACCATGTGAAGTGGTATGGAAATGTTCTAGCAAGAAAGGTGTGACATCTTTGCCGATTATGTGAGCAGCCTCTGCTTTCGCTAAACCAGTAGCTAAAATTTGATCATGCTTAGCTCGGTTCATCTCTTTGGCAACTGGGTTGGCAACCAGAAGGGCTGCACTGTTGGTGCCAACTATTTCGCGGGCTTTGATTACCTCGGCAATCTCAGCTGCTGAATCAACGCGGTGTTCAATGGTGAAACCCGAATCAGTTAAATAGAAACCAGGAAATGCATTTGTTTTATAACCAACTAACCCAATTGCCAGCGTCTCTAACCGTTCAAGCGTTGCGCCAACATCGAGAATTGATTTAACGCCGGCACAAACCACGGTGATGTCTAGCGTTGAAAGCGCAGTTAAGTCGGCCGATTCATCAAATGATTCAATGGCACCGCGATGCACGCCACCTAAACCGCCAGTTGCAAAAACTTTAATGCCAGCCATGGCAGCTAAGTGAGCAGTGGCTGCAACAGTGGTGGCAGCTGATTTCTTGCTCGCAACCAAAACAGCTAAATCACGGCTAGATGCCTTGCTGATGTCGTCGCGATTGGCGATAGCAACTAGTTGCTCATCAGTTAATCCGATATGAACCACGCCATCTAATATCGCTATTGTGGCTGGAGTTGCACCATGTTCACGCACGATTGCTTCAACTTCGCGGGCCACATTCAAATTCGAAGGACGTGGCAATCCGTGGCTGATAATCGTTGATTCGAGGGCAACTATCGGCGAATTACTCGCTAGCGCTGCTGCTACCTCAGGTGAAAAGACAAGTGCGGATTTCATGCCCTAACCTTAACGCATGCATCTTCACCAAATCTTGCCGGCAATTGTTGCCGGGCTTGGGGTATTAGATGCGCATGATGAAATTGCAGCTGGTGAATCACCAAGTGGTCGCGAAGTACTTTTCTTAATTGACGGTCTAGGCGATGAGGTGATCGATAAATACGCTGAATATATTCCGACGATCTTAACCTTTACCCGAAGCGGGCGAGTGCAAACTGCTTTTCCTTCAACTACGGCTACCTCTCTTGCAACTTTAACGACTGGAACTTTGCCAGGAGCGCACGGCATGCTCGGTTACACCGTGCGAGTGCCACGTAGCAATGGCCGAATTTTAAATGCCTTGAAGTGGGATGATCGGGTTGACCCAACTTATTGGCAGCCAGTACCAACTTTATTTGAGCGAGCAACTGCTGCGGGTGTAAATGTTTCGCATGTGGCTGCTAAACGTTATGAAAATACCGGATTCACGCAAGCGGTATTTCGCGGTGCAACTTATCGCGGCGCAAATGTAGTTGATGAATTAGTTGCCCAAACTAAATTAGCTTTGGCAAAATCACCAGCCCTGGTTTATCTCTATATGAATGATCTGGATTCGGCCGGTCATAACGATGGCGTTGGCTCTGATAAATGGTTAGCAGCACTAACGATGCTTGATCACATGGCTAAGCAATTAATTATTGAATTGCCTAAAGGCACCCGGATTTGGCTAACTGCTGATCACGGCATGGTTAATGTCGAAGAGAAAATTGTGATGGGTCGTGACAATCAATTACTAGCTGGCATTGCCACGATTGCGGGGGAGCCTCGTGCCCGCCATCTATATCTAGATACCGCCCTTGATTCAGTAGCTGCGCGAGTGGAAGTTAAATCTCGTTGGGAAGAGTTCTTAGGCGATCGCGCCGATATCTACA
>JBEINS010000004.1:0-18749 GCA_040377985.1 Candidatus Planktophila sp.
ATGACTTTAAATCGAGAGGTAGTTCCATCACTCATATGCGCCTGGCGTTGTGGTGTGCGGTGATTCAAGATGATGATTCAAAGGTAAAGAGGATTTCACGGGCCCTAAAGTCAAAGAGTTCTTCCAGCGCTACGCTACATCACAGAACGATTATTCATTCTATGTACGCCTTAATTGCGGCACATGAAGGTCGGTTTATTGAGGCAAAGAATGAGCTCGCAGTACCTCTTGAATCTGATGGTCAGAAACACAAAGGCTTCTTCGCATCGTTTGGTGGATACTTAGCAGAGTTCATGATCGTTGCAGAAAGCGGTGATCATCAGAAGGGTTTGAGTCTTTTGCAGGCTGCGCTAAATCAGGCAACTGAGGCCAAAAATTTTCCAATGGTTGCAACTCTGCTCGGTCGTATGTCATATCAGCACGTTCTGCTTGGAAACACAGAGGAAGCACTCTCCTGCATAAATCAGGGCAGGGAAGTAATTACTAACAACGGCCTTTCAGAGGAGCTTCATCAAGCGGTGGACATTTGGGAGGCGCGAGTTAGGTATTGGGTTATGGATTACGAGCGCGCTAATGACCTTTTGTCTAGGTCGCCCAACTCTTATCTTATGAGAGCATTAAAAGCTGGTATTTTTATGAGTAAAGGAAACAATCCCAAGGCTCTAGAGATAACTGAAACTTTTGACCTAAACATTCCTCGGCAAAAACTTACGTATCACTTATATCGAGCCCACATCTTCGCTGATTTTCCTACCGGGCAATTTAATGAGGTTCGTCAAGCAGTAGAGATTGGATCTAAGCACGGGTACTTTAAGCACTTTCTAACTCAACGGGCAGATGTAATCCAGCAATATGTTTCTCTTGTCGCAGACTCTCCAACCCCATTTAATGAGAGGTTAGCCAGAGCTGCCGGGGAAAGATTGAATGAAATGATGGTCGGAAGCGATGACCCAACACGATCTTTGACAAGGCGTGAAGCGGATATTTTGAGGCATTTAGGAACAGGTCTACCTATTGGGCAAATTGCGTCGGACTTGTGTATTTCAAGAAATACAATGAAGACTCATTTAAAAAACATTTATCGAAAACTTGATGCGAATGATCGAAGTGATGCGGTATTAAAGGGCAAGAAGCTACTTAAGATCTAAACAGCCCACCCAAACGCAGTAGCTCTTCGCGTGAAACCGCTTTAATGCGTGGTTTTCCATGAGGTTCACCTGCTGCAATTTCAGCAGCATTAATTGATTCCCAATGGCTCTGTGAAATCACTTTATTTGTTGTAATTAAAGAAGCAAGATCTACTGATGGCTTAGGTTCTTTCATATCAGCTACTAATAAATTCATTACATCTGCAGCATCTGATTTATTTGTACCGATCACGCCAGATGGTCCGCGCTTTGCCCAGCCAACTACATAGATATTTTCACTAACGCGGCCATCAGTGTTTAATACCTTACCTTTTTCGTAAGGTATTCCAGTAAGTGGTTCTGGTTCATAACCAATTGCAGTGATTACCAAGCCACACTTAATGACTTTTTCTTCGCCGGTACTTGTTGTGAATACAACTTCTTCAACCCTGGTATTGCCTCTAAATTCTTTTGGAGTGCAAAGGAATTGAAACTCCATAGTGCGCGCATGTTTTCCTTGTTCCAATTCAGAGATAAGGCGCATGGCTTCTAAGTTGTTGCGAACTTCTTTCTCTGGTTCTGCTCCTGCGCGCTCAAGAGCTGCAGAAATATCTGCTGGCTGCATTAAGACATTGGTGTGTTCTAACTTTGGTAGGTCGCGAAGTTCTGGCGATGTAAAAGCTGCGAATTCAGGGCCGCGACGAGCACTAATTACAACTTTACGAATATTTGAATTACGAAGCGCATCGATTGCGTGGGTTGCTGTGTCGGTTTCATCGAGTTCTGCTGGTTCAAGTGCCAACATGCGTGCAACATCCATAGCTACGTTGCCTGCACCAATTACAACCGCAGTATCGCAATCAAGATTAGGTTCGTGGTTAGCAAAATCTGGGTGTCCGTTATACCAAGGAACAAATTCAGCAGCTGAGATCGAGCCTGGTAGTTCTTCACCTGGAATACCAAGTTTTTTGCCGATGGCTGACCCTGTTGCAATAACAACAGCGTCATACTTTGCTTTCAACACATCTAATGAAACATCTGTGCCTAATTCGACGTTTCCATAGAGGCTAAAACCTTCGCTGGTCGCGATTTTCTCGAATACTTTGGCGACTGTCTTGATCTTTGGGTGATCAGGTGCCACACCACTGCGAACTAAGCCCCAGGGCGTTGGCAGGCGTTCAATCATGTCGATTGCGAACTTAAGTTCATCGGTTTGCAGATTCTGCAGCGCTTGCGCAGCAAAGTAGCCAGCCGGACCAGCGCCGACGATTGCTACTGTGTATTGCGGCATGAAGACAGTCTAATAAACATTGTCGCTACTCACCAATAAATTCCATTATTGCCATCTGTACATTTTATCTATAAATCTGTACAATACAGAAATGAAGTCATTTGCCCTAAGCGACGCTCGTCGCGACCTTCCTACTCTGGTAGATAAGTCTGCCAAAGAACCAATTTTGATCACCCGCCATGGCGAAGATGCGGCAGTGATGATCTCTCCTTCGCTCTATGAAGAGATGATCGAAGCGATGGAAGAACTTGAAGACATTGCTGCCTACGATGCCGCTAAAGCTCGCAAAGAAGATTCTGTTCTTTGGCAAGATGCTCGTAAAGATTTAGGTTTGGCTTGAGCAGTTTTGTAGTTCGCATTGAAAAGACCCCACGTAAGTTTCTTAAAACTCTGCAAAACTCAGATAAGAAACGAATCGATGCCGCGTTGACTTTATTGGCCGATAACCCAATTCCACCTAAGGCTAAGAAGCTGTCTGGTCGCGATGGATACCGGATTCGAGTAGGTGACTACCGAATCATTTACGAGATTCAAAAGAATCTGCTTGTTGTATTAGTTATTGATATCGGGCATCGTCGCGAGATTTATCGCTAAATCTTTAAGTGATAGAAGCTCAAAAGGAGCTAATTAATTGGAATCTCCAAGTTCACAACCTTTGTGAAAACAGAGATCTCTGCACCCTTTGAATTGCGGATTGCACCAGTTAATGTGAACTCAAAGCGCGCAGATCCAACTTTTACATCATCGCTTGTGACCTTTTGTCGAATATCTAAAATACATTCCTTGCTTCCGGCAGCCATGGAATCAAATTCGGCGATAATTCCTCCAATTCGATCAACTATTTTTAGATTCACGACTGGACACGACAACTGATTTGAAATTCTGGCGCTAAATCTAACTTCATCGCCATCATGCAAGCCTGGTGTTATCGGACCGAGAATCTTGTCCAGTTCCTCGGTGGTGAAAAGTGAATCACCACTAGTTGTTCCTCCTGCTGGGCCAACCTCTTTTCTTTCCTTGATGTTATAAATATTCATATCTACTTCTGGAACTGTTGGCGCGTTTGTAAGTTGCGCTTCAATTTCTTGATTTCTACCTGGTCTTATATATCTAGGCACCACAGTAAATTCAATATCGGTTGTGGTTTGATTTTCATTAATAACGCTATCAATCGGTTGAAATTCATTCTTAGAATACGTTGCAAAGACAATTTCTTGATATGCGTTTCGTTCATAAAGCACGCCAATATTTCCATCTGCTAATTCACAAGCTGTTGAATATGCAGAACTGTCAGCTTCGATACAGATACCTGAGGACCATGTTTTACCGCTATCTGTCGATCGCTTTATAACTGTATTTCTACGTAAATCCAAGTCATGGTTATGACTACAAATCACATCACCGCTTGATAAAACAGTAAGGGATCCGTTATCACTTGGGTCAGGTAGCGCGAGATCTGGCTCAAGAACGGTAAGCGAGACTCCGCCGTCGATTGATCTTCCTGAAATACGGTGAGGAGTTGCTCGTGAATGAATGAGAACAGATCCGTCATCTAGTCCTGCAATAGCGGTTTCATTTCCACCCTGGATTCTCGCTCCTAGCTTCCAGTTTTCGCCATGATCATCGCTGTATCCGATTGCTGATAAAAGCTCTGATTTATTGCGTAAAACAAAGGTTTGCAGCAACCTGCCTGCAAATTCCCCACTAGAGATTCTTCCGCCCATCCCTGATGTTGCGAAAATTCCAAGTGTGCTCGCATCTTTTAATTGATCCGTAATGACATCGTGACGCCATGTAACTCCATCATCATCAGAAATAGATCTGGCAATTTGGGCAATCAAGGGATCGTGTAAATCAGTTCCTGACGTGCTTTCGAAAAATCCGGCAATGCGCGTCCATTGGTATAAAACAATTATACGGCCGTGTTTTCCGTAACTAGGATCGATAACAATGCTGGCATCTCCGAAGCCAGAAATTCCCTCATGTTGACGAAATATTTCTTGCTTTGACCAAGAAGCGCCGTTGTCATCTGAAGTTCTAATTACCAGATCTACCGGACCAGGCAGATCATCAAAATCTGCCCGCGCATCATAAATTGCGATAACCCGACCAGAGTTAGTAACAGCCATCGCAGGAATTCGGTATTGCCTATAACCACCAACTCCACGAACAGCTAATACCTGCTGGTTCATTATTTAACTTTTAGTCCCGCATTCTTTAGGAATGGGATGATTGCAGCAATCTCGTCCGAGTTAAGCGCAATCTGGGGTGGCGCCATACGGGCATCCTCGATGATTCCAAGATGCTTTAGCGATGCTTTGAAAGCACCAAGTGCCGATGCGCCAATACTCATACGTGCCATAGAGCCAACATAAATTAAGTTAAACATTTCAAAAAGTCGCTCTTGTTCTGCCCGCGCGGCTTTGTAATCACCAGCAGCTACCAGGTCAAAGATTTTTACGTAGCCAGCTGGGTCAACATTTCCGATGCCTGGAACCACGCCATGAGCGCCAGCCATCAAAGCTGAATCAACGGTTAGTTCAGAGCCGGTGAGAACTACAAATTCATTTAAACCCATTTGCCGAGCTCCAAGTACAACCGCTCTGATTCCAGCATCCATGCCGGATGAGTCCTTAAGCCCTTGAATAACACCCTCTTTAGCGAGTTTTAGCACCGTAGCGGTCTCAAGTTTTACGTTATTTGCAGCAACAGGAATGTCGTACGCGTATAGAGGAACATCACCACATTCTTTTTTGACTAATCTGAAATGCAGTGCAATTTCTTCTGGGTGGGTACGAGCATAAAACGGCGCAGTGATAACAATTCCGTCGATGCCAGCAGCTACAGCGGCACGCACATGTTCATTAACGCGAAGGGTTGTCATGTCAATCGCGCCAGCAACAACTGGGACCCGTCCTGCGGTTTCATCAATTGCAATACGAATTACATCGGCACGTCGCTTATCGGTTAGATATGCAACCTCAGAAGTTGAACCAAGAACAAAGAGACCATGGACGCCACCGTCGATCAGGTGGTTGACCAAACGGCGCAATGACTTTTCGTCAACTTCGTAATCGGCAGTGAAAGGTGTACAAACTGGAGGTACTACGCCTCTTAGAAGTTTTGAATTGGTCGCCATTACTTTGCTCCTTTATTTAAGTGACAGGCAACCTGGTGGTCACCTTTTGAGATGTTCGAAATTTTTAAAACTGGCCGTTCTGTTCTGCAGATATCCATAACCGCAGGGCAGCGCGTTGAGAAAGCACATCCGCTTGGCATATCGATTGGGCTCGGAACTTCGCCTTGCAATACGACTCGATGATCTTTAGCAGTTGGATTCATACTCGGCACCGCAGATAGCAATGCGATCGTATAAGGATGCTCTGCTGCTTCAGGCAGTGAATCAGCTGGAAGAATTTCAACTACGTTACCTAAATACATAACCGCAACGCGATGACCTACATAGCGAGCAACGGCAACGTCGTGAGTTACGAAAATAAACGATAAACCAGTCTCTTTTTGAATCTTCAAAAGTAAGTTAACGATTTGAGCCTGAATAGAAACATCAAGGGCTGAAACGATTTCATCAGCAATGATTAGCTCGGGTTTTGTCGCTAAACAGCGCGCAATTGCTAGACGTTGGCGTTGACCACCAGAAAACTCATGTGGGTAGCGCTGCAGATATTCAGGGCGAATATTGACCATTTCGCAGGCTTCCATAATTCGCGCAGTTCGTTCCGCTTCATCTTTGACGCCGTGAACACGAAGTACTTCATCCATCGCAGCACCGACACGTTGGCGCGGGTTAAATGAAGTGTATGGGTCTTGGAAAATCATTTGAACTTTTTTGCGGAACCGCATCTGATCTACTCCGCGCAAACTTGTTACATCTTGAAGACCTTGTCCGAAATCAAAGGAAAGTTCGCCACCTGTCGGCTTATCCAATAATGCCAACATGCGTCCGAGAGTTGTCTTTCCACATCCCGATTCACCAATGACTGCAATGGTTTCACCGCGGAAAACTTCAAGATCAACACCATCAAGAGCTTTTACGTAACCTTTGGTACGTCTTAGAATTCCACCTAGAACCGGAAAGTGCTTCTTGATTTGTCCGACTTTGTATAGCGGGGTGCGAGTGTTATTCATTTCAAGCACCTCCAGTTAAAACAGGGAGTTTTCCATTTGCATCCAAACGAATACAGCGAACATCATGCCCAGGATTAACTCGCGTCATTTCAATTGTTTTCTCTCTACACGCAGCAATTACATAAGGGCAGCGACCTGCAAACTCGCAACCAACAGTTACTTCTGCCGGCGATGGCGTTTGACCATCAACGGTTTGTAATTCAACGTTCTTATCAGCGTCTAAATTTGGAACACTTGCCATCAACGCTTTGGTATACGGGTGTCTAGGATCGCGAAGGACTTGATCAACCGCACCATATTCAACAACGCGACCTAGGTACATAACAGCCACGTGATCTGCAACCTCTGATACCAGCGCCATGTTGTGCGTAATTAGAATGAATGTTTTACCAGCGCTCTTTTGTAGATCTTTTAACAGGGTCATAATCTGCGCCTGGATTGTTACATCGAGAGCGGTTGTTGGCTCATCGGCAATTACTAAGTCAGGTTCGCAGATAGTGGCAATAGCGATCATTACGCGCTGACGCATACCGCCGGAAAACTCATGCGGATAAGCCTCATAGCGACGTTCTGGATCAGGAATGCCGAGCTTTCTAAATAGCTCAACTACTCGAGTGCGAGCCTCGTCTTTGGAAATAGGAAAATGCTGCAAAAGACTTTCAGCTACCTGGCGACCTACTTTGTGGGCAGGATTTAGCGAAGAAAGCGTGTCCTGGAAGATCATGCCAATTTTTCCGCCACGAATATCGCGCATCTGCTTTCCAAATTTTTCCAGCTCATTTAACTTTAAGACCTGATCACCTTGCGAAAAGTAAATGTCACCACTGCTGACTTCACCGTTATCTGGCAGAAGTTGCATGATTGCTTGCGCAGTTACAGATTTTCCGCAACCAGATTCACCAACTACGCAAAGAAATGAGCCACGTGGAATGCTTAGTGAAACATCGCGCAGAATATGCAACGTGTCATCTTCAACTTTGAATTTCACGTTCACGCTCTTTAGATCTAGAATTAGATCTTTACTAGTCGATTGATTCACTTTTTGCTCCCCAAGCGACCAACTAACGCTACTTTCCACTTACTTTTTGCAATTAAAGATTTATGTCTAGGATCTAAAACATCACGTAGTCCATCGCCCACAAAATTCACGCCTAGAACAAAGATAGCGATCGACATTGCAGGGAAAACCCATAACCACCAATACTCATCGACGACCACCGGGTTTTGTGCTGCTATCAGCAAGTTGCCCCAAGTTGGCGTAGTAACGGGCACTCCAAGTCCTAAGAACGAGAGTCCGGCTTCGGCAATAATAAAAATAGCAATATTGATCGTAAATGCAACGACAATTGGACTTAGGGTGTTTGGCAGAATATGCCTAAAAATAATTCGGGGTTTTGAAAATCCAAAGGCGCGATCCGCTTCAACGAAAGCTTCTTCGCGAAGAGAGAAGAATTCTCCTCGAACTAATCTGAAAGTTGTCATCCACCCAGTTAACGCAAAGACAATGATTACGTTATTGATTCCTTGGCCTAAAAGCGAAACGAAAATAAGCACTAAAATCAGCTGTGGGAAGGTCATTACAAGCTCTGAAAGCCTCATAACAACTGAATCTATTTTGCCGCCTAGATAGCCAGCCGTTGCACCCAATATGGTTCCGATTAAATTTGCCAGGAATGAAGCAATCACGCCGACATAAATTGATTGTCTTCCACCTGATAGAACGCGGCTTAACATATCTCGGCCTAATTGATCGGTACCCATCAGGTGATCCAAGCTAGGTCCGAGGCGCCCATTAATCGGATCAATGTATTCTGGTTCTACACCTGCGATTTGAACTGCAAATACAGAGCAAAGAATCATTATAGAAATAATGGTCAAACCAATTACACCTGAAGGATTGTGCAATAGATTTCTTATAAAAATCCTCGCAGTTGATTGCTGATCTTGTTTCTTTTTTTGCATCAGTTACTGCCCCCTAATCTCACTCGAGGGTCCAGTATTGATTTAACAATATCTACCAAAAAGCTCGCGACTAAAATCACCATTGCGATCAGCATGCTTACAACCATAATCACTGGATAGTCAGATGCAGTAACTGCTGCAATAATCGTAGTTCCGATTCCGGGCCACTGAAAGACAGTCTCAACGAGAATTGATCCACCAACAAGTAGTGGAAGTCTAAATGCCAAAAGCACCATTACTGGTCCGAGTGAATTTCTAAAAACATGGCTATAAAGAACGCGCCATTCAGGTACCCCTTTACTGCGCGCAGTTTTTACAAAATCTCTATTCAAGGTATCAAGGACTGAATTTCGGGTATACCGAATAAGAACCGCGAGCATTGCAATCGTTAAAGTTGCTACGGGTAAAATGTAATTTGGAAATCGATCCCAAAATGTGATTTGGCCAGGTGCTACCCGGTTTCCGCTAGGAAGCCATGAAACTCGATATGCAAATACGTTCAGCAGGGCTAGCCCGATAAAGAAATCTGGTATTGCAATTCCAACTACTCCGAGCACGCGAGACAACTTGTCGGCAATTCCACCTTTTTTAGCTCCAGCGAATAAACCCAGAGTTAAGGCCAAAATAGTGGACAAAATTAAGGCAGTAAGCACTAATTCAAGAGTTGCTGGCATGCGTAGTGCCAGAATTTCAGAGATCTGTTGGCCACTTTGCAAGCTATATCCAAAATCACCAGTTGCTATGTTTTTTAACCACGTTAAATACTGCAAAATGATGTGATCATTTAAACCTAGCTCCTCGCGAAGTTGAGCAAGGTTTGCTGAATCGGACGCCATGTCAGGCGGAATCATCGCAAGAATTGGATCAATCGGAGAAAGACGCGATGCGAAAAAAATCAACGCGCTGATCGTAAATGCCATAGGCACCAAGATCGCTATTCGCCGAACTATAAACGAAACCAAGAAACTACCATCCCTAAAAAATCAAAAATCAAATGAAAATAAGTAGCGGTACTGACCAAGGATACTCTCGCACCTAGGTCAGTACCGCCTTTACTTAATTAGTTAGCAGACCAGCTAGCTATGTTGTTTTGGTAAACATAGAGGGGATTTCCCCACTTAGTTGGTGTACCACTGATGTTCTTTGAGATAAATACAACCTGCTTCAATAAATGCATTGGCAGTTTGTACATTTTCTCTTGCTCAAGTTTCTGCAAATCTGTCAAAATCTTGCCAGTATCGCGGAGAGTTGTTGCTTGAAGCAACTTTGAGCTTAGTGCTGCAAATTCAGGTTGAGCACCAATGGACTTTCCAAATGTTGCCATGTTGCTGTACTCACCGAACCACTCACTGACGTTGAATGCACTAAGACCCTTAAGAGCAAGCTCGTAATTACGATTTGTCCAAAGTTCTGTAGTTGCATCTCCTGTCCATGGAAGGAATTCAACCTTCATTCCAACTTCTGTGAGTTGTTGAGCTACTGCAGTCAAGAGAATCATTACTGCAGGTTGGGATTGATTGTATGTGCGTAGGCGAATTGTCTTTGAGAAGTCGAAGTCTGCTTCCTTTAGAAGAGCAGTCGCTTTTGCCTTGTCATACTTGTACTTCGGAATTGAAGATAGGTGATGAGGCATACCTGAAGCAACACCACTGTTAATTACCTTGCCCTGTTGCCCATAGATCGCTGGAACTAATTTGTTCCAGTCGATTGCGTACTTAAGAGCTTCGCGAGCTTTTACGTTGCTGAATGGACCAGTTGGGTTGATAACCAAATAGCGGTAGAAGAGCACATCTAGTGGAGCTGATTTAAAGGTGCTGACTGAACTCATTGCACGAATTGTGTCAGGATCGTTAGTTGTGAAGTAATCCAACTTTCCAGACTTTGCATCTGCAACAAGATTTGAAGAAACAATTATGTTGATTTCTTTAATAATTGGCTTTACGCCTTCGTACTTGTCGTTTGGTACAAGTGTGATGAAGTTGCCTTGGCTAAATGTTCCTACCTTGTAAGGACCAAGTACAACTGGATTCCGCCAGAAGTTATTTGTATCTAACTTTAAAATATCTTCATCAGCTAAAACGTGCTTAGGCATGATCATGAACTGTGCAAGAACGGGAATCATGACGTTAATTGGTGACTTAAGTGAAATGATGATGTCATTTCCCTTAGTTGTAATTCCACTCATGGTTGCTTTATTGGTGGCATTTACTGCTTCACTGCCAACAATTTCCTTAAATGCGTTGACAAAAATCGCATTTGACTTAGAAACGCGAAGTAATGAGTTGATAGACCAGACAACATCGTCAACAGTTAAATCTTTTCCATCAGACCATTTGATGCCTGACTTAAGTGTCAAAGTAAGTGTCTTGCCATCTTTGCTGAACTTGTAACCTGAAGCTAAGTCAGGTTTTACAGAAACTAAATTGGCATCAGCCTTAAACAAACCACGGAACATTGCATGGTGAGAAATTGATCCGGATGCGAACCAAGGGGTAGAAATAGTGTTAACGCCACCGCCGCCGGCAGTTACTTCTGCCACGGTGATCGAATTATTTGTTGCTGCTTGTGTTGGCGCGGCAAGCACTGACACTGCAAGTGCAGCTGCTAAACCTATGGCGCCAAATGATTTATGAAACTTTCTCACAAAAACCCTCCAACTCTAAAACACTCCAGGGGCGTCCTGGGGTGTCAGATCTTTTCTGGGATACCCCGCGCAGTAAGTATCTTTGCTGTTTAAGACATCCCATGTTTGTGTTGACTGAAATCTATCTTTCCTTTAAATTAAGGTCAAGGATATCGAGATAACAATTAGGTTACTTTTAAAAGGTGAGTTATCGACGAAAAGTAGCTCGCTAACTACTGAAAGGTGGGATGACTTTGCCAGATAAGCACGCCGGGAAAACGTCGGCAAAGATAAAGGAATCCCGCACAGATGGGGCGGTTCGCTCACTTCGTGAGTGGATCTTTACTCATAGCCTCAAGTCAGGCGACTTACTCCCTTCCGAATCGCAGTTGTGTGCAGAGTTAAAAGTTGGACGAAACTCGCTGCGCGAAGCTGTGCGAACTTTGCGAGCAACTGGCGTCCTCGAAGTAAAACAAGGCGCCGGCACATACGTTGGAGTTCTCTCTCTTAAATCAATGTCTGATGAATTAATTTTCCATAGTCGCTTAACTATTGATGACCATGGCACATACCTACGATATTTAAGCGAGGTACGCGAGTCACTTGAGCAAGGCTTACTCACAAATTTAGTTACTGAAGGTTTGAAACCAGACTTAGAAGCGCTAGAAAAAATCTTGGCAAAAATGGACGAAGAGGCGAAGTCGGGATTTGTTACTTCTGCAACGGACCGAGAATTCCATGAGGAGCTTCTTGCGCCATTGAAAAATCCGCTTTCGATTTTGCTACTTGAAGTCTTTTGGCGAATCTTCGACGAACTATTAGATACAAAATACGACCCGGCGGCAGCGAGTAAAACTGCAGATCGTCACCATGCAATTCTGTTGGCTATCAAAGCTTCAGATCCAAGAGGTGCACGTATTGCTCTGCACAGCCACTTCGATGGACTGCGAAATCGAATTGGTGGTAGAGACTTTAAGATTGACTAGTTTTACGATTCTTTATTTATGCTTTTGATAAATCGTTTGGTGCTCAACCATGGATCAGTGATTGCAGATCCAACACATACCGACCAAGCACCCGCATCAAATGCTTGGCTTACCAGCTCGGGTGAGTTATATCTACCCTCTGCTATTACCGGCACTGCACAATGAGTTGTACACGATTTAACCAAATCAAGATCTGGAAGTTCTGGTACTTCTCCTTTTGTGTAACCTGAAAGCGTTGTAAAAACTGCTTCAGCTCCACTCTTTTCAGCTGCAATTGCTGATTCAAGATCATCAATATCTGCAATTACTACAGCCCCGATGGCTTTAGCTTGCGCAACGAAATCATTTCCGAGAGTTCCATCAACTCTTTTGCGCAGGGTTGCATCTACTGCAATTAAATCAACGCCGGCTTCCAGGAGTTGGTAGACGTGTTCCAACAAAGGCGTAATCACGACAGGAGTGTTTTCGCTCTTTAATTTAATGAGCCCAACTATTGGAATTGAAACAGCTTTTTTGATTTCTGAAATATCTTGCAGGCCTTCGGCTCTAATTGCGACAGCTCCACCGGCTTCGGCAGCTTCTGCCATGTAAGACATCAAACCGCGGTTAGCTAACGGGCTGCCGGGTGCGGCTTGGCAAGAGACAATCAATCCATTGCGTAAGCGATCTATCACTGCACCAGTCAAGTCTTCGCTCCTTTTTTCGACGATGTTACATTCTCGCGCATTCTAGGCGTTACATTGAGTTTATACACTTAATGATCTAATAGAAGTCTGCTCTCTAGTTCAAGAATCGAATTCCAAATAGCTGCTGAAATTACTATTCCATCTGCATTTTTGGCTCTCTCTTGCTCTTCAACTTCACCGGGCAAGAGAATTGGTTTATTAGAATCTGCTGGTGGTGCATTCTTAATTACACCCGTGGCTTGATTTATATCCTGCAAGAATTGATCTGTGCCAAAAAAGAATTCTGGATCCATTGCAATCAATATTGTGCCATTACCGTTACCGTAGGAATCACTCATTGAAGGGTGAGCGCCCGAGAGTGCACCACCAAGAAGTTCAATTAGAAGATTTAGACAATAACCCTTGTGGCCTCCAAAAGGTAAAATTGCGCCACCTGCGTAGAAATCTGCTGGATCTGTAGTTGGGCTGCCATCGGATTTAACAATTAGGCCTTCTGGAACTGTAAGTCCATTTACATTGGCTGCTCGAATCTTGCCTTCTGCGGAACTGGCTGTAGCAAAATCAATAACAATGTTCTCGCCCTCGGTAGGAATTCCAGCTGCAAAGGGGTTGGTTCCGAATAGTCTTGTTTTGCCTCCATGTGCTGCCACGTTAGGCCCACCATTGCACCACATGATTGAAACTAGTGACTTTTGAGAGAGCATCTCTACATATTCACCTAAGCGACCAATGTGATTACAGGACTTTATAGAAACCGTTGCTATCCCGAATTTATGTGCATTCTCTGCAACTAAATCAACTGCTTGCTTGCAAGCAATCTGCCCCCAGCCCCATTGACCATCTAGTGTTACAACGGCGCCACGCTCAGAAATTATCTTTGGTTGAGCAGTAGGTATTACCTGACCACTTTCAACTGCGTTGGCATATTCAACTAGTCGCAATATTCCGTGAGATGAGTGCCCAGCGGCTTGAGCATCAACAAGTGATTCAGCAACTGAGAGAGCATCTTCTTTGGAAGAGCCCACTAGCTCCAAAATTCTTGCAGACTTTTCCAGCATAAGCTCATATTTTATTTGCTCTGTCTGCATGAAGGTTTAAATGCCTTTCATCCTTAACGAATGTTGGTTTGACGCAATTCTTGAAGATTAACTCAGTGTTTATAAGAGCGCAATCATTTACAGATAATTATTGATTCGGTGCCTCGGCAATGTTAATCTCAATCATGGCTAGGAGTGCTCGGTGAGTGTGATTCGATTTGGCATTGTTGGTTCTGGTTACATGGGTAAGACACATGCTGAAGCTGTTCATCGACTACCTAACGCTGAATTAGTGGCTGTGGCAGGCGGTACTAGAGCGCCAGACTTAGCAAAGCAATACGAAGTTGATTTCGAAACAGACATTGACGCTCTTTTACGTCGAAAAGATATTGATGCAATCGTAATTACAACACCACATCACTTGCACTATGAGCAAACTTTGGTTGCTTTGCAAGAGAAGAAGCATGTTTTGGTAGAGAAGCCACTCGCAACTTCTGTGGATGATTGTAATCAAATGATCAATCTGGCAGCACAAAATGAATTGATCCTGGGTGTTGGGTACCACCAGCGGTTTCGAGTCAACAATTACACTGCGTGCGCGCTTCTTAGAGAAGGTGCGATCGGAGATGTAGTTTCAATTCAAGTTTCAATGCCAACCTACGCTGGGGCTATGCAAGCTGGTGGCATTGGTAGTGATTATGGTTGGTGGAATAACCCAGCTTCCCTCGGTCACATTATGAATAGTGCGCCTCATGGTATTGATTTACTGCGATGGTTTATGAATGAAGAAGTTATAACTGTTTCTTCGTTCTCGCGAACATTTCTTCCTGGTGTGCCAGTAGAAGACACAACAATAGCTAATATCGAATTTTCAAATGGTGCAATCTGTTCGCTGTTTTCAAGTAGAGCGCTTCCTGCGCCAGCATTTGTCGGCGAGGAATATCGTTTTAGAATTATGGGAACAACCGGACTTATGGATCTAGATCCCTATGGAGAGTTAAAGATTTCAGATGAGAATGGTTGGCGCGTTGTTTCGAAGCAGCCTGCAGTTGGTCACCAAGGTGCAAATTCTGCTTATAGTGATGTAAGAATGCAGGCTTACTGCGACCAAATCTCTTCTTTCATTGATCTAATTGAAGGGAGACCAGGAAATATTGGTGTTGGTAAAGACGGTTTGGCCGCGGTGCAAGCTTGTCTTGCGATGTTGGAATCATCGGCTGAAAGAAAATGGATCTCGCTTAGTAATTGATATTTAAATCTTGATAGCGGAGACGAGGAGATTTGAACTCCTGAAGGCGATTAAACCTTACCTCGTTAGCAGTGAGGCGCACTCGACCGGGCTATGCGACGTCTCCAAGTACAGGCGTCAGTCTACAGGCTGAATCAAGCCACTTTCTACGCTTACTGAATCGAAAACGCCTTGTTACGCTGACCCAATGAGCGAAGAGACAACTAAGAAGCGCCCGCACGATGTGCCAACTCCAGCTGCATTTGCAGAGTTAATGAAGAGTGGGTGGATACCTACTCCACTGGAAGGTTTAAAACCAACACCACCGCTTAAGTATTGTGTTTCTCGTCGTGAAGCTTTATCAAAAGCGTTCCCTGGTGTGCGTTTAGTTATTCCGGCTGGGAATTACAAAGTTCGCAGCAACGATAGTGACTACGCCTATCGACCACATACCGCATTTGCTTACTATACCGGTGTTCAAGGTGTTGAAGCAACAGCTGATTCAGTTTTAGTTATGCAACCAAATGGTTCTGGCCATGATGTATTTCTTTATATTCATCCACGTAGTACTCGCGATACTGATGCATTCTTTCGCGATGTCAAATATGGCGAACTTTGGGTAGGTCGCCGATTTACTTTAGCTGAAGCAAAAGATCGATACCAGATTGAAACTCGTAAAGTAACTGATCTGAAAGACTTACTTGCTGATGGCACTGCAACAATTGCAATTCATGAACAAGATATTGAAATTGATAAGTTAGTTATAGAACACGATCGCGATGCTGAACTACTAACTTTTGTCTCAGAAGCTCGTTTGATTAAAGACCAATACGAGATTGATGAAATGCAAGCTGCTTGCGATGCTAGCGAACTTGGTTTCCAAGAAATTGTAAAAGTAATGCCGGCTGCGGTGGCACACCCTCGTGGTGAACGAGTAATTGAAGCTGCTTTCTTTACTAAAGCACGCACTGAAGGAAACGATGTTGGTTACACAACTATTGCAGCTGGTGGTGCTCATGCTTGCGTCCTGCACTGGATTCGAAACGATGGCGCGATAAATAACGGAGAACTTGTGTTGGTTGATGCTGGTGTTGAAATGGATTCTTATTACACCGCTGATATCACGCGCACGTTGCCAGTTAATGGAAAGTTCTCGCCAGCACAACGTGCGCTGTATATGTTGGTATATGAAGCGCAACTAGCAGGTTTTGCAGCTGTTAAACCAGGGGCGACATTCCGCTCAATTAATCTGGCTGCGCAGCGAGTATTGGCGCAAGGTTTATTCGATATGGGCGTCTTGCCTTGTAGCGTAGAAGAATCTATGGGGCCTGATGTGGGCCTACATCGCCGCTGGACCTTGCATGGTGTTTCACACATGCTCGGAATGGATGTTCATGATTGCCAGCATGCTCGTCAAGAAGCTTATCTAGATGGCGTTCTTGCTGAAGGAATGGTTCTAACTGTTGAACCAGGTCTTTATATTCAACCTGATGATGAACTATTTCCTGCTGAATACCGTGGAATTGGTATTCGCATCGAAGATGATGTGGTTGTAACTAAAGATGGTTGCCGCAATTTAAGTGCTGCGCTACCTCGTCATCCCGATGAAATTGAAGCCTGGATGGCTAAGCACGCTAACTAGTTATTTGTTTTATGCCAATCTGAGTTTGTTGGTTTCAGCTCTCTGCGCTGCTTCAATTGGATCAATGGCGCAAGGCGCACCGTCACAGCAATTTGTTTTGGTGTGACAAGTTGGGCATAACCATCTTGTTGCCACTGGGTCATAAGGTGCCCCGCAGAAATCACAAGGCATTTGGTTATTAGAGCTCATGCACCAAACTTTAAACCCAACCAAGCGGCAAGTAGGCCAAAGCCGAGCGACACTCCCAAATTAATTAGCGCTTCGCTTTTGCGCTTTAATTCAAAAGCTAGGTAGATATCGAGCATAAAAGTTGACCAAGTTGTGAAAGCACCAGCAAAACCGATGGCGATTAGATCATGAGTGTGTTCGGTGCTATTGAAAGTAAATCCTAATAAAAATGAGCCAAGTACATTTACTAGAAATATTCCATACGGCTTATTTGTGAATCGGTGAATGTATTGATCAATCGCAAATCGAGCAGGTCCGCCGATCGCTGCTCCGAGAATTACATAAAGTGTTCTCATGAACGAACCGGAATCACTTTACGAGCTAAAGGCAAGACGATTGCCACAATAATTAGGCTCAAAATTACATTCTCGGTCAAGAACACAAAACCGCCATCTTTAGGCTCAAGGGACTCGGCGGTTACCGCCGAAAAGGTGGTTAATCCAGCGCAAAAACCAGGTAAAAGTAGATGGCGCAGTTCGGTGACACCGCGACGTTCCATTAATACCAATAGCGCTGCTGCGAGTGCTACGCCAATTAAATTGGCAGCTAGTGTCCCGTTGCGATCATTTTCAATTACTAGGCCAAGTGCAAAGCGCACCAAAGTTCCCGCAATGCCTCCGATCGAGACAAGCAGTAATGATTTCAGTTCGAAATCGCTTTCTTGGAAATGCCACCAAGGATTCGAGTCATCACGCTAATTACCAGTGATGCCAGAACTGCCGGCCAGAAACCATCGACATCTAACTTATCGCTCCACTCTGCGGTGAGTAATAACATCGAAGCATTTACAACAATTAGAAATAGTCCGAAAGTTAAAATCACTGCAGGCAGAGTTAGTAACTTAACTAAGCCACCAAGAATTGAATTAATCAATCCGAATAAAAGCGCAACCCAAAGATAAGTCGTGAAACCACCGAGAACATCAATGCCTGGGATCAATGCAGTTGATACCCAGAAAGAAGCAGCTAGTGCGCCCCACCGGATTAGCAAGTTCATTAGTTGCGCTTATCTCGCTTTAGTAGTCCGGCGAACATACGTGCTGGATCGTACTTAATATCTACAACGCGTTCCTTCATTGGGATAATTGCGTTATCGGTGATCTTGATGTGCTCTGGGCAAACTTCAGTACAGCACTTTGTAATGTTACACATTCCAAGGCCGTGCTCTTCTTGCGCAGTGCGCTTACGATTCTTCAACATATCAAGTGGGTGCATGTCTAATTCGGCAATACGAATAAAGAAGCGAGGTCCAGCGAAGGACTTCTTATTCTCTTCGTGATCGCGAATTACGTGGCAAGTATCTTGGCAAAGGAAACATTCGATGCACTTACGGAACTCCTGTGAGCGCTCGACATCGATTTGTTCCATGCGGGCATCGCCTGGTGCAAGCTCTTTAGGGTGCTCATAAGCCGGTATTTCCATGGCTTTGCGGTAGTTAAATGAGACATCGGTGACGAGGTCTTTAATTACCGGAAATGCACGAAGTGGCGTAACGGTAATGGTTTCGTCATCACCGTATGAAGCAACTTGTGTCATGCATGCAAGACGTGGTTTACCGTTAATTTCCATTGAACAAGACCCACATTTACCAGCTTTGCAATTCCAACGAACAGCTAAGTCGCCCATCTGGGTTGCTTGCACACGGTGAATTACATCGAGAACAACTTCGCCCTCATTGGCTTCTACAACAACATCTTGCAGTGCACCGTCTGTGGCATCGCCTCGCCAAATACGAAGATTAAGTTTGCGAGTCATTAGTTGGAACCGCCTTTCGCAATTTCTTCGGGTGTCATG
>JBEINS010000084.1:0-5000 GCA_040377985.1 Candidatus Planktophila sp.
CTCATATCCTCCCAAGAGAATGAGCCATCGCTACCAAATGGGATTGCCCGCAAGAAGTAATAACGGAAAGCATCAACGCCGAAGTGATCAGTGATGTCTTTAGGTGCGATGCCGGTGAGCTTGCTCTTGCTCATCTTCTCGCCGCCAACTAGCAACCAACCGTGTGCGAAAACTTTCTTAGGAACTTCAAGACCAGCAGCCATCAACATTGCCGGCCAGATGACAGCATGGAAACGCAAAATATCTTTCCCAACTAAGTGCACATCGGCTGGCCATGTCTGAGCAAACTTCTTGCCACCTGCTGAATCTGGGGCATCAGTTAGACCAACTGCAGTTGCATAGTTAAGCAACGCATCGAACCAAACATAAACAACTTGATCGGTATCCCACGGAACCGGAATTCCCCAATCAAATGTTGATCGAGAGATTGAAAGATCTGAAACGCCACCTTCTAAGAAAGAAATAACCTCATTGCGCGCACTTTCAGGTTGGCAGCTTTGCGGGTTTGCTTTGTAATGTGCCAACAACTTATCGGTGAAAGCAGAAAGCCGAAAGAAAAAATTATTCTCGTTAACAATTTCCACGGGCTTGCTATGGATTGGGCAAAGTTTTTCATCGCCAGAATCAATCAAATCACCTGGAAGTTTGAATTCTTCGCAACCAACGCAGTATGGGCCTTCGTATTTGCCCGCATAAATGTGGTCAGCATCTTTTAGACTTTGCAAAAACTTTTGCACTCGCTCGGTGTGACGAGGCTCAGTGGTGCGAATGAAGTCATCGTTGGCAATATTTAGCGCTGCCCAATTGGGTTTCCAAGCATCTGCAACCAAACGATCACACCAATCTTGCGGTGCAACGCCGTTTTGATCAGCAGTACGCATCACTTTCTGACCGTGTTCATCGGTGCCAGTTAAGAACCAGACTGATTCGCCACGTTGACGATGCCAACGAGTTAAAACATCGCCCGCAACTGTTGTGTATGCGTGGCCAATGTGTGGCGCATCGTTTACATAGTAAATCGGCGTCGTTAGATAGAAAGACTTATTAACTGCGCTCATTGGGACATCTTATTGGAATCGACGACTGCGGCATAAACGATTTTCTTCGGGATCTTAAATTCTTCGGCCACGGTAGCAATTGCGCCTTTACGATCCATGCCGGCCCCTTCAAATTCACGTACTCGAGCGACCATATCTGCCGAAGTTGCAGCAGCATCGCCAACAGGTGCGCCGGCAATCACCAATGTAATTTCACCTAAAACTTCATTGCTAACAGACCAATTATGCAGCTCTGAAAGTGTGCCCCGGATAGTTTCTTCATAGCGCTTTGTCATCTCGCGACAGATCGCGCCTTGACGTTCGCCACCAATTGCAGTTACCGCATCTGCCAATGATTCAGCTAACCGATGAGGCGCTTCAAATAAAACAATGGTGCGTTCTTCAAAGCGCAGTGATTCATAAAATTTCTGTCGTGCCCCACTTGCTCGTGGTGCAAAACCATCAAAAGTAAATCGATCAGTTGGTAGCCCAGCTAAAGCGATAGCCATCGTGACCGCACTTGGTCCGGGTAGAACACTTACTTCGATATTGGCTGCAATCGCATCGCGCATCAATCGAAAACCAGGATCACTAATAGTCGGCATTCCGGCATCAGAGACAACAACTACTTTTAAACCACTCTTAAGCAACTCTAAAACTTCTTGAGTTCGAGCATCTTCATTACCTTCAAAGAAAGAGAGAACTCGAGCGGTAAAGGTCACTCCTAAGTCAGCAGCTAGGCGATGAAAGCGGCGAGAATCTTCAGCAGCAATCACATCAGCGCTGGTGAGCGCAGTAATTAAGCGCGCGCTGGCATCGCCTGGGTTACCAAGTGGGGTTGCTGCCAAAATTAAGCTCACGCGCATACGCTACCGCCATGAAGCAGTTCGCCAGATCAGCACTAGCGCCGTATGCAATCTATTTGATCGCGCTGATCGCTTTCGGCATGCGCTTATTCCATTTAGGTCAGCCGAAAGGCTTCATTTTCGATGAACTCTATTATGTAAATGGGGCGCAAGATTATTTGAAATATGGCGTTGAAGTCGATGGCCTTAAACCCGAATTCATTGTTCATCCCCCAGTAGGTAAATGGGCCATTGCGCTTGGAATAAAGCTCTTTGGCGATCAGGAATTTGGCTGGCGAATCGCATCTGCATTCTTTGGTTCACTTTTAATTCTGATCGTTGGTTTGATTGCTAAAGAATTATTTAAATCAGATAGCTGGGCCGCGCTTGCTAGTGGACTGATTGCGCTAGATGGCTTGGCGCTTGTTCATTCCAGAACTGCACTCCTTGATTTGTTTTTAACTTTCTTTGTAGTTCTGGCACTTTGGGCATGGCTTAAGAATTGGCATTGGTTGGCTGGGCTCGCATTTGGTTTAGCGGCAGCAACTAAATGGAGTGGTCTCTATTTCTTAGTTCTATTTGCATTGATAACTTTCTATCGAATTAGCAATAACTATTCTGGGCGCCAATTAATTAAACCAATCTTAAAATTTCCAGTGCAATACGGTTTGCTGCCAGTGGCAACTTACTTTGCGAGTTGGATCGGTTGGTTCCGTAGTGATCTTGGCTGGGATCGCAATTGGTCACCGAGTGCGCTTAAATCGCTCTGGCATTTCCACGCCGAAATGTTAGGTTTTCATACCGGCTTAGTTGAAAAACATACATATCAAGCAAATCCCTGGAGTTGGTTAGTACAAGGCCGACCAACATCTTTCTTTTATGGCACACCTAAAGGTTGCGGATCGGATAGTTGCTCGCAAGAAGTTCTGGCGTTGGGTACACCGCTTCTTTGGTGGTTTGGCACAATTGCAATCTTCTTTGTGTTTGGCATCTTGATCCGTAATTTCTTAAATAGAAAGTATGAATTCACGCCAATCTTTATTTGGGCTGGGTTAGCTGCTGGATATCTGCCCTGGTTCCTATTTCAAAAGCGCACGGTGTTTTCGTTCTACGCAATTGTTTTCGAGCCATTCCTAATATTTGCCTTGGTTTATTGCGCTAAATACCTAATGGAATCAAGGGTTAGGAAGGAAATTTCACAAGCGCTAATAACTATTGCCGTTGTTTTGATAGTGCTGAACTTTATCTACTTCTATCCGATTTTTACCGGTGAAGTAATTACTTACGATGCTTGGTATGCCCGAATGTGGCTACCCTCTTGGATCTGATTACTCGTTAGCTGCTTTGCTTTCGTTCAAACGATCAACAGCTTCATCAGCAAGTATCTGATCAAAGATTTCATCTTTAGATGGCGCTACGGCATTGAGTGCTGCAATGGCCAAATTCTCTTGTTCTTCGCTCCATCTACCAGGCTCAGTCAAATCAATGATGCGCTTCTGTGACACAGCTTTAGGCGCACTCAAATAAGTTGGAGCCGGGATCGAATCTGGCTGCCAGGTACGACGTTCTTCGGCTGTGCCTTTTGGCAAAATAACCACGCCAGTTAACTCGCGTTCAGAGAGTGGAATCCAATGATCAGTAGTTGCTTTCGGAGTTACTACATCAACTAGGTTGGTAGTAGATACGCCATTGGTTTCGCGTTGAAGTTGTTTGACTCGACGAAGTTGTAGTCGCTCTGAGATTGTTTCGCGTCGTACCTGCACAATGTAAAGCGCGATTCCAGAAATTGGGACCAATGTGTAAACGAATTGCAATTTATTCATGACCCCACCCACTGAAGTAGCTACTAAGGAAAAAGTTAATAGAGTAAAAATGATTCTTCGACGTAAGATCTTCTGAGCGTTCTTTGCGACGAAATCTAAATCGGTATGCATGATTCCAGTTTCAGGTAATCCACCTGGAGATTTACTTGCCACAACTTTTAGCGCACTCTTGTACCGCTCAACTGATTTTCCAGAAAATTCTTCGCGGTCGTGGATCCAACGCGGCAGAAAGTAGGAAACCCACATTCCGGCGATCGCGAGATAGATAAGTCCAGAAGTCATGATGGTTAAAGATAGAGGGGGTTCACGCTCAAATCGGGTATTTGAGGGCCTTTAAAGCTTGCTACTTAATTGCCGGATTCTCTTTTACAAAGCAGATGTGATCACGCCAAGCCCCATCAATATGTAAATAACGTGGACGATCGCCTTCGAGAATAAAGCCAGCTTTCTCGGCCACCCGACGCGAAGCGCTATTTTCTGGGCGCAAATTAATCTCAACGCGATGCAGCCCTAACTCATCAAACCCGTATGCAGTAAGCATTTCGACGGCCTGCGTAGTGAATCCACGATTGGCAAAGCGGCGATCAATCCAATACCCAATGTGCGCACCGCGTAGAGCTCCATAAATAATGCCGCCCATAGTTATCTGGCCAATCAGATTTGGACCTTCCCATATGGCCAATGAAATCGTGCGGCCACTGCGCCCATCACGGTTATAAATGCGCACCATATCGAGAAAAGAGGGCCGCTTTGAAATTAGATCCCCGCCATCAATATGTTCTGGCACTTGTGGCAAGGTCGCTTCCCAAGGAGTAAGCCACTCGCGATTTTCAGCACGCACTGCAAACCATTTTGCGCGGTCGCGAAATCGCAACGGGCGAAGGGTTAATTCATTACTTTTTAAAACGACCGGCCAGCTCTGATCAGACATGCGATCGCTCACAACTACTTAAATGTATCGACGCTCGAGCACAACGACAGTGACTTCTTGCCCGATTGCCTTTTCAATATCACTTTCAGAAAGCGCAATAAAAGCATTGGCATCAGAGAGCGTTGATTGCTCATCTTGTGATGGAAGTGGCATTACTGAAGTGCCATCTTCGGAAAGAATTGCGCGAATATATGAACGCAGCCCAGTCGTAGAAGCAACTGGCTTTTCTAGCTTCGCTTTAACAGCTGGGCGATGAATTGTGGCTGCGCCTAACAATGTGCGAATCATTGGGCGAATAAATAGTTCGAAAGAGATATAAGCCGAAATCGGATCACCCGGAAGCGTTACGACCGGTGTTTTATCC
>JBEINS010000018.1:0-10771 GCA_040377985.1 Candidatus Planktophila sp.
AAACTGGACGCAAACTGTTTGCCACCGCAGTTCGGTGGGCTCGAATAGGTGCTTAGGATACCTAATACCTGTACTAATACTTAAATCGGTGGCTGCAACGCCACTTTGCTGACTATTACTTAGTTAGGCCCTTAAGCGCTGAGATCGCCAAAGCATAAGAATTAGGACCAAATCCACCGATCGTCCCGTTTGCTACACCAGAGATAACAGAAGTGTGCCGGAATTCTTCGCGGGCTAGCGGATTAGATAAATGCACTTCAATCAATGGCGATTTAACTAATTCGGCAGCATCGCGAATTGCATATGAGTAATGTGTAAATGCTGCGGGATTGATGATTACCGGGGTCGAATTATCAGCAGCTTCATGTAACCAAGAAATTATGGTTGCTTCGTCATCACTTTGTCTTACATCTGCAGTAAACCCATGACTTTTTGCGGATTCTTCAATGAAGGATTTGAGCTGCGGGTAATTGAAATCACCGTAGATGCTCGAGTCACGAATATCTAAACGAGCAAGGTTCGGACCATTGATTACCAGAATCTTCATGAGCATAGCCTCTCATATGCTGCGAGCAAGTCGCTTTCACTAGGTGCTTCAATTCGTAGCGTCTTACCGAGTTCGCTGATCGCCACAAATCGCAATGTGCCCGATCGTGATTTCTTATCGATTGCCATGTTCGCTCGCAGTTCTGGCCAGTGACGACTCTCGTATGAGGTAGGCAACCCAAGATTGCTTAGAATCTTCTTATGTAAATCAGTGGCTTGGTCGGCGAGGATGCCAGATTTATTGGCAAGATTGGCTGCGAATACCAGGCCAATCGAAACGCATTCGCCATGTCGCAGGGCGTACTTACTGTGCAACTCGATTGCATGACCAAGAGTGTGGCCATAATTCAAGATCTCACGATCAAAGCTTTCTTTGAAATCACCACTAACAACTTTCGCCTTTACCGCAATTGAACGCGTTATCAACTCAAGCGTCAGAGCACGATCGCTACGAACATCCAACAAATTTCTATCTTTAAGAAGCTCGACAATCTCGGTATCTACAATGAAGCCGCACTTAATTACCTCGGCTAAACCAGCAGCAAAATCACGATCACTCAACGTTGAGAGCCATGAAAGATCAACTAATACCGAAATTGGTGAATAGAAAGAACCAATTAAGTTCTTACCGTATTCACTATTGATTCCGGTCTTGCCGCCGACTGCAGCATCGACCATCGCTGCAAGTGTCGTAGGAACTGCGACCCAATCAATGCCACGTAACCAAGAACTCGCTACGAAACCAGAAAGATCAGTTACGGCGCCTCCGCCAACGGCAATAACTAAGTCATTACGCGTGAAACCAGTAGCACCTAACCAATCGAGAACTTTTTGGTAAGTAGCAAAAGACTTACCAGCTTCAGAATCTGGCACAGTGAAAATATGAATCTGCGCATCTGTAACTGGCAAATTAACGATTCGATCGCGCATTGCTTCAGACACAATAACTGCGACTTGGCCGCGATTACTTAAATATGGCTCAACTGCTTTCTGCCAATCAGTATCGATGACAACTTCATAATCGCGATCAGAAGTAACCAAAATGCTCTTCATTACGCCACCGCCAAAATGTCTGCACAGATTTCGTTAACTGAACGATCATCAACCGGAACTACTGCTGTCGCCAAACTCTCATAGATTGGGCGCCGTGAATTCATTAACTCGTTCCACTGAGCTCTGGGATTACCTAGCAAAAGTGGACGATCACGATTAAAACCAACACGTGCCGCAGCTTTACCAAGCGAAATATCTAGAAAAATAACTATCGCGCCGCTGTTTCGTAGTAACTCTTGTGCTTGCGGCGAGATAGGAGCGCCTCCCCCAAGGGAAACAACACCATTGTCAGATTGCAATACTTCGGCCAAAACAATCAATTCTTCGGTGCGAAAAACTGGCTCACCTAGATCAACAAAGATGTCAGAAATTTTTTTATCCAACTTAGCCTCGATTAGGGAATCGGTATCAGCGAACTTGACCTTCATTTTCTTAGCCAGTGAATGTCCAATGGTGCTCTTTCCAGCACCAGGTGGACCAATCAAAATTATCTGGGTACTCATTTTATCGATAGGTGCGCGATATAACTTTCGAAATTGCGCTTAGTTTCACCAACGCTGTCGCCACCAAATTTTTCGAGCACAGCCTCAGCCAATACAAGTGCAACCATTGCCTCGGCTACAACACCAGCGGCCGGTACCGCGCAAACATCAGAACGCTGATTAATTGCTTTGGCAGCTTCGCCCGTCTTTACATCTATCGTGTCTAGAGCTTTGGGAACTGTTGAAATTGGTTTCATTGCTGCGCGCACGCGCAATATTTCACCATTAGACATGCCACCTTCAGTGCCGCCTGCACGATCAGTGCGACGACGGATAGCGCCATCAGGGCCGCGCTCAATTTCATCATGTGCTACCGAGCCACGACGAGTTGCAGTGGTAAATCCATCGCCAACTTCGACGCCTTTAATTGCTTGAATACCCATCATTGCAGCGGCTAAACGCGCATCTAGTCGGCGATCCCAATGCACATGCGAACCTAACCCTGGTGGCAAGTTATATGCCAAAACTTCGACTACTCCACCCAGGGTGTCACCATCTGAATGAGCAGACTCGATCTCAGTGATCATGGCTGCACTAGTTTTTGCGTCAGCACAACGAACTGGGTCTTCATCAATTAGCTTCATGTCGCCTTCTTTAGGCAACTGCGTATTTTCCGGGACTCGCACTGAACCTATTGATAACACGTGACTCAAGACTGTGATGCCACATGTTTGTTGCAAGAATGCACGAGCTACCGCACCGAGGGCAACACGTGCCGCAGTCTCGCGAGCACTAGCGCGTTCTAGAATTGCACGAGCGTCATCAAAATCATACTTTTGCATTCCAACTAAATCTGCGTGCCCTGGTCGTGGGCGGCTAAGCGGTGCATTGCGGCCTAGATCTTTAATCTCTTCTTCAGGAACCGGATCAGCCGACATGACTTTTTCCCACTTAGGCCACTCTGAGTTTGCAACCTGAATTGAAATCGGTCCACCTTGAGTCAAGCCCAGCCGAATACCACCAAGGATGGTGACTTTATCCGCTTCGAAATTCTGTCGTGCGCCGCGACCAACGCCTAGGCGACGGCGGGCAAGATGGTAATCAATATCGGCAGTTGTAATCTGAACTGATGCCGGAATTCCCTCAATGATTGCACTCAGAGCTGGGCCATGAGACTCACCAGCAGTTAACCAACGCATGGGCTAATTCTCGCAGATGAATCGCTTTTATGTCGCCATATTAAGTGCCGCAGCCACCAAGATAGCCGGGGCAAATGCAATCCGTTTTGGCAACCTTCGCTTAAATACTAGTTCGGCCATTAGTTGTATCCAAGAGAACCCTATGAGCAGAATTAGTGGATTTCGCAAATTCTCGTAATGCAACCAAGGCGCCAGAAACAGAAGCAACTTCACATCACCCATCCCAATAAATGAGGCTAACCCGCAGGCCAATGCGACAACCACCAATACCAATGCCGACAAAGTGAATGCAAACCTTTGCCCAACTAGCAAAAGTGCGGGCCAGACTAGGAATACACCCAACGCAAGTGACCTATTGGAAATTCGGTATGTGATCAAATCTATTGTGGCAATAGTTACGGCCCAGACGATGCAGGTAGCAAGTGCTAATAAATCAAAGGTCATGCCTAGCAAAGTAGCGACATCTTTTGCGATCGCCCACTTACTTCGAAATTGTTGTGTAGAAGTTTCCTACAGTCGTTTCAAAGCAGCTTCGCGCATGAGCGGTGCCAGCTGTGAGCGTTTAACTGGCGTCCCAGCGAAGATCGCAATCTGCGAAATAGCTTGATGGACCAATAGATCTAACCCATCAATGCTTTCAAGGCCTACGTTTCGCCAGAAACCCATCAACGCGGTGGGCCAAGGATTGTAAAGTGATTCGAAAAGAAGTGCACTTGCTCCAGCAATTTTTCCAACTAGTTCGTCGGCAGCCCCGGCTGGCGAGGTATTGATAATCAAATCATATTTTGACCAGTTGATCTGATCATCAAAGCCAATTACTGACACTGGTGCGAAGAGCGCTGACTTAATCAAACTTGAACTGCGATGATCGCTGCGACTTGCTACATCGATTGAAACGCCGACGCTATCGAATGCCGCAATTGCCGCTCGAGCTGTCGCTCCCCCACCTAAAATCAAAAGGTTTTGAAAAGTCGCATTTGTTTTTGCTGCCACGCTTTGTTGGAAACCAACCACATCAGTACTATCAACTTTCCAAGTATCACCGACCTTAATCAAGGTATTACCACTTCTGATCCGCTTTGCTAACTCAGAAGTAGGAAAACCTAAGTCAACAAGCTCTTCTTTCAGCGGCATGGTTAATGAAAAACTATTTAACTCTGGTGGCGTGGACTCTAAATACTTCGCTAGTTTGCCGCCTCGAACTTCAACCGCTATGTATTTTGCGGATATCTCAAGGCACTCATAAGCAACTTGATGAATTACTGGCGAAAGGGAGTGCGCAATTGGCGAGCCAAGGACTGCGCCATTAAAGGTTCTCAATCGAATGCACCCGCCTTCCGGTTCTTTTGATAGAGCAACTTCCAACTATTGAACTCAGAAAATGACTTCGTAAAGCGGGTATCACCAGGTGCCACGGTTATAAAGAATAGCCAATCTCCCTTAGCTGGCGCGATCGCAGCCTTTAGTGCTGCTAAACCAGGATTTCCGATCGGCGCTGGCGGTAATCCACGATTTTGGTAGGTGTTGAAAGGTGATTTTAGTTTCGTTGACTTATTGCTTAGAAATATCTCGCCGCGGCTCTTCATCACGTAGTGCACAGTCGAATCGAACTGAAGTGGCATCCCAAGTGCCAAGCGATTTCGGACGACTCGAGAGATCTGGGCGAAGTCTTGCGTTCTTCCTTCGGCTTGGATCAACGAGGCTAAAATAACTAATTCTTGCTTATCTAACTTCTTTTCAGGATCTGTAAAATCGGTCCCAGCAATCACCTTTTTGAATTTACCAACCATGCTTTGCAGTGCATCTAGTTGCGAGGTCCCTTCGGCGAAACTATATTGAGCGGGAAACAGCACACCCTCAAGTGAGGTTATCCCTTTCGGTAAAAGAACTGACTTCGCCGACTGGCTTGCACGCTCTGACCAAATCTTAGTTGCGGCCATCTGCGCAAAAATTTCAGAGTTCCAAGCGCCTTCAGCGATCTTTATCAAATTAGTGATTCGTTTCGGATCCAACAATTGTTCAAGGGCGACCTTCCCGCTAATTTTCAGCGAGAGCGCATGTGTACCTGGTGCTATAGAAGCTGCTTTTGGATTGGCTACTGCGGCCCTAAAGAAGCTTTCAGAAGACGCGACAACACCAGCTGCTTCAAGAATTTTCGCGATTTCTGCCCCTGTTGCCCCAGTTGGGATAGAAATTGAAACATTTTTTTCGCTTTCAGAAATAACTCGAACTGGGAAATTGGCATACCCCCCGTCTGACTTGTTAATTTCACGCAATGAAAAAGTAAAAGCGAGAATAAATATGCCAGCGATACTTAGGCGCCTAAGAGACCCGCGATTAAGCATCCTTGGCCTTTTCAATTGCGAGCCCTTGTTCGAGGATTGCTACCGCAGCTGCCATATCAATTTTACTGCGCGCATCCTTTGCATTGAGGCCGCTTTGTCGCATCGCACTAGTAGCCGATACTGTTGATAAGCGCTCATCAATCATGGTTACTGGAATGCCAAATTGTGAATGAAGTTTCTCAGCGAATGCCACTGCTTTCTGCGCTGAACTACTTGCTTGTCCAGAGAGATTTAGTGGTTCTCCTACATAAATGGCAATGGGTTCGTGCTCGGCTAAAAGTTCAGATATCTGCGTAAACAGTTTTGGATCACCGCTAGATAACGTGGTCAGAGGGGATGCCAAAATGGAATCGGGATCTGAAATAGCCACACCAATTCGCACATCACCATAATCAAAAGCGATCCGGCGACCTCTTAGCATTTGCGTTATAGCGCTGCCACTGCAGCTGTTATTGCGGCTAGTGCTTCATCCGCCTTAGCGGCATCTGTGCCGCCGCCTTGTGCGAAATCATCTTTACCACCGCCGCCACCGCCAAGTACTGCTGAACCAATTTTCACTAGCGCGCCTGACTTGGCCCCAAGTGCCCGTGCAGATTCAGATGCAGCAACAACTAAGACTGACTTACCAGCTGCTGAACTAATCAACGCAATAACCGAAGTCGCAAAGCGATTTCTTAGGTCTAGCGAAATTGTGCGCAAATCATCGCCAGAGATTCCGTCAGGTAACACGGCGGTAATCAAATCAACTTGGCCAACTTTGGCTACTGATTCGGCTATTGCCGAGACAGTTCCTAAAGCCTGAGCCGAACGAACTGCGGCTAACTCTTTCTCAATCTCTTTGATTTTCTCTAATAGATCATTAATGCGCTCAGGAAGTTCATCGACACGAGCGCCCTTGATGATTTGAGTTAATGAGTTCAAAAGTAAATGCTCTCTAGCTAAGAATTTATATGCATCAACGCCAACCAGCGCCTCAACGCGTCGAACACCAGCGCCAATAGAGGATTCGCTCAGTAGTTTTACAACTCCTAGTTGACCGGATCGCGTTACGTGTGTGCCGCCGCATAGTTCGCGTGCCCAATCGCCAACGCTGACCACACGGACTGTGTCGCCATATTTCTCGCCGAATAAAGCCATTGCGCCAATTGCTTTTGCTTCGGCTTGCGACATGCTCTGGGCACTTACTTCAAGGTTATCTAGCAACAAAGTATTTACCCGTGACTCAACTTCATCCAATGCCGCATCTGATACCGCGCCAGTTGCTGGGAAATCGAAGCGGAAGCGACCTGGTGAGTTCTCAGAACCTGCTTGCGTAGCAGTCTCACCTAGAACTTCGCGGAAAGCTTTATGCACCATGTGGGTAGCTGTGTGTGCGCGAGAGATCGCATCACGTCGTTCTTGATCAATAGTCGCAAGAGCGCTTTGTCCAACTGCAACTTCACCACTTAACACTCGGCCACGGTGAACCGATAAACCATTAACCGGTGCTTGCACATCATCGATTTCAACGATGGCACCATTTGCCAGTTTGATGATGCCGGCATCAGCTAACTGTCCGCCACCTTCAGCGTAGAACGGTGTGCGGTCAAGAATCACTTCAACTTCATCGCCACTCTTGGCGCTTTGTGCAATGACGCCATCTACTAGCAAACCATTGATCTTGCTTTCGGCTTCAGTATGCGTGTAGCCAAGGAAAGTTGATAAGCCAGACCCATCAGCGATCTGCTTGTATTGAGATAGATCTGTGTGGCCAGATTTCTTTGCACGCGAATCAGCTTTAGCGCGATCTTTCTGCTCTTTCATTAAACGCTGGAAACCATCAGTATCAATTTGCAGTCCTACTTCTTGCGCCATCTCAAGGGTTAAGTCATATGGAAAACCGTAGGTATCGTGCAACTTAAATACTTCTTCGCCACCTAAGGTAGAAACTTTCTTCGCTTTCAGAGCCGTTGCAGCTAGATCAAAAATCTGGGTTCCGCTCTTTAGCGTTTGCAAGAAACTTTCTTCTTCGGCTACTGAGACTGCCAAGATGCGCTCTTGTGCGGCAACGAGTTCTGGATACTGCGGACCCATGGCACCGATCGCGGCTCTAGTTAACTCAGAAATAATCGGGTCGTGCGAGCCAAGTAAGCGCATATTTCGAATGGTGCGACGCATCATGCGGCGCAATACGTAGCCACGTCCTTCGTTTCCAGGTGTTACGCCATCGCCAATTAGCATTGCTGAGGTTCGGGCGTGATCGGCAATAACTCGTAAGGAAATATCTGACTTTTCTGCGGTACCGTACTTAATACCAGTCAGCGAGCTAGCCATATTTAGAATCTGCATAGTCGTATCGATCTCATAAATATTTTCGACACCTTGCAACAGCGCAGCTGTACGTTCTAGACCTAAACCAGTATCAATACTTTTCGCTGGCAGTTCTCCCAAAATTGGATAATCATCTTTGCTGGTACCAGCGCCACGTTCATTCTGCATGAACACTAAGTTCCAGATTTCTAAATAGCGATTTTCATCAGCTACTGGGCCACCTTCGGCGCCATAGGCTGGACCTCGATCGTAATAAATTTCAGAGCAAGGACCGCATGGGCCAGGAACACCCATAGACCAGAAGTTATCGGCCATTCCGCGCCGTTGAATTCGTTCCTTTGGAACACCCATCTTGCGATGCCAAATATCGGCAGCCTCATCATCAGTATGGAAAACAGTTACCCATAACTTTTCTTCCGGAAAACCATAACCGCCTTGAGCAATTGGCTTAGTTAATAACTCCCAGGCAAGTGCGATTGCGCCTTCTTTGAAGTAATCACCAAATGAGAAGTTACCGCACATTTGAAAGAATGAAGCGTGACGAGTTGTCTTGCCAACTTCGTCAATATCTAAAGTACGAACACATTTTTGCACTGAAGTTGCTCGCGCATATGGCGGCGTAACCTCGCCCAAAAAGAACGGTTTAAACGGCACCATGCCGGCGTTTACTAAGAGCAGATTTGGATCATCGGCAATCAAGGATGCAGATGGAACTACAGTGTGCGTTAAACGTTGAGAGTTCTCAGATTCGAAAAAGCGCAGCCAGCGTGAACGTATCTCGGCAGATTCCACTGTTGCTGATCACTCTGCCTTTGTCTTTTTAGCTTTACGCTTTTTTGAAGCTCCTGCTGCGCTCATTAACGCGCCCGCGATCTTGAGCGCCGGTCCACCTTTATCAACGAAGCTCGAAGTTGCCTCAGATGCCTTAGTAGAGATGTTCTCAACGTTCTTAGTAATCTTGTTAAAACTTTCCAGCGGTCCATTTACTAGAGTCACAGTCTGTGTAACGCCACCTAGGAGCGGAACAGTCTCCTCGGTTAGGGACTTAAGCGAAACTTTCGCCTCATCAATTAAGCGACCAAAGCGAATCACGGCGTAGGCAATTGCCACGGCAATCGCAAATAGCGAGACCGCACAAATGATTAAAGCAATTCCGCCTGCGCTCATAACATCCCTTTCGTTAACTATTAACTAAATCCTACCGCTTAGGCGTCGAACTACTTCTTTTCAGCCACTTCTGGAACCCAATCAATTGCTGCTTCCTTGCGTTGCGCAGGGTGATCGGAGTTGGCGCACCAGTTAATGGGTCACCACCGGAGGCAGTCTTTGGAAAAGCGATTACTTCGCGAATTGATTCTGAGCCACTTAGAAGTGCGCATACGCGATCTAGGCCAAGGGCAATTCCGCCGTGAGGTGGTGGTCCATAATTAAAGGCATCTAGTAAAAAACCGAACTTGCTGTTAGCTTCTTCATCAGTTAATCCGATAACTTCAAAGACTTGCTTTTGCATATTGCGATCATGAATACGAATAGAACCGCCACCTAGCTCGGTACCGTTTAAGACAATGTCATAGGCATAGGCCAGAGCTGATGCTGGATCATCTTTAAACGTCGCAGCAAACTCTGGTTTTGGACCAGTAAATGGGTGGTGAACCGCAGTCCATCCCCCGCCATCTGTCGGTTCGAACATTGGTGCATCTACAACCCAAAGAAACTCCCAGGCGCCTTCATTAATTAGATTGCAACGCTTACCAATTTCATTACGAACTGCGCCTAACAAATTCTGCGAAGCAGCGCGTTCACCGGCAGCAAAGAAAATTGCATCGCCATTTGTAGCACTTGCTGCGGCCACTATTCCGGCTAGCTCTTTCTCGGACAGATTCTTAGCTACTGGGCCACCAAGAGTGCCATCTGCGTTTACCAATATATAAGCCAAACCTTTTGCACCCCGAGCTTTAGCCCAGTCCTGCCATGCATCTAGTTCTCGACGAGGCGAATCTGCTCCCCCAGGCATCACAACTGCTCCAACATATGGTGCTTGGAATACGCGGAAAGGTGTTTCACTAAAGAAATTAGTCAGTTCAATTAACTTCTGACCGAAACGAAGATCTGGTTTATCGGAACCATAATCTGCCATCGCATCGGCATATGTCATTCGCTTTAGTGGAAGTGGAATTTCATAGTTAACAGTTTCGCGCCAAATTGTGGAAACAATTTTCTCAGCAATAGCCAAAATGTCTTCTTGATCGATGAACGACATTTCAATGTCGAGCTGGGTGAACTCAGGTTGACGATCTGCACGGAAATCTTCATCTCGGAAACAGCGGGCAATCTGGTAGTACTTCTCCATGCCAGCAACCATTAATAACTGCTTAAACAACTGCGGTGATTGCGGCAAGGCATACCAAGAACCTGGTTGCAAGCGAACTGGAACTAAGAAATCGCGAGCACCTTCTGGTGTTGATCGAGTTAAGTAAGGAGTTTCGATATCAAGAAATTCTTCAGAATCCATAACCCGACGAATCGCAGCCGTTACCTTTGAACGCATGCGGAGATTAGCGGCCGGCTTTTCACGACGCAGATCCAAATAGCGATACTTCAAACGTACTTCTTCAGAGATATTCGCTTCATCGCCACTATCGACCGGAAACGGAAGAGCAGCAGCTTCGCTAAGCACGATGACTTCATCGGCCATTATTTCAATTTCACCTGTTGCAACATTTGCATTCTCGTTACCAGCTGGGCGTTCAGAGACAACACCAGTGATCTTCAAGCACCATTCAGCACGCAACATATTGGCGATAGCTTCATCGCGAATAACCACTTGCACCCAACC
>JBEINS010000121.1:0-3465 GCA_040377985.1 Candidatus Planktophila sp.
CACTTCTTCAGGCAGCAACAGCAGCATTTAAGAAACTCAAGCTTGAAGGCGATGAAGCAACTGGTGCAAAGATTGTAGAACTTTCAATCGAAGCACCTCTAAAGCAGATTGCAGTTAACGCTGGCCTTGAAGGCGGAGTCGTTGTTGAGAAGGTTCGTCACCTCGATGCAGGCTTCGGTCTCAATGCAGCAACTGGAGAATATGTAGACATGATCAAGGCTGGCATCATCGATCCAGCTAAGGTAACTCGTTCTGCACTTCAAAATGCGGCATCAATCGCAGCACTCTTCATTACAACTGAAGCAGTGATCACAGATAAGCCAGAGAAGAATCCAGCGCCGGCTCAGCAAGGCGGCGGAGATATGGACTTCTAAAGTAAATAAGCCCAAATAGGCCGTTAATTAGTAAAGCGCCACCCTCGATTACCTTGAGGGTGGCGTTCTGCTTTACTCTTAACCCATGAGTAAATGGGATGCCCGCGATTTAGCACACGCCGCCGCGATTGAAGATGCCGGCGATGCCAAGTTAGTTGGCGACTTTGTCACTGTTGATTTTGATGATGAAGATCGCATCGCAACTTATTTATTCGAAGCAAATTTAACTGGCTACCGTGGATGGCGTTGGGCTGTCACAGTTTCTAAAGTTGATAACAAATCAACTGCAACTCTTTGCGATGTAGTTGTTCTACCTGGCCCCGATGCACTTGTGCCACCAAAATGGATTCCATACCGTGATCGTTTGCAGCCAGGCGATGTTGGCGTTGGCGACATTGTTCCGTCTTCCCTTGATGACACTCGTTTAACAACTGGCGATGCTGCACTTCCAGCTGATGAAGAATTAGATCCAGGTTTAGCATTTGAATTAGGTTTAGGTCGCACTCGCGTTCTATCAATTGAAGGTCGCGATCAAGCAGCCAAGCGTTGGCATGATGGCGAGCGTGGGCCAAATTCACCGATGGCACAGATGGCACCTAAGCCTTGTAATTCATGTGGTTTCTTTATTCCAATTGCCGGTTCGATGCGCAGTGCTTTCGGTGCTTGCGCTAATGCGATCTCGCCTGAAGATGGCCGCGTAGTTTCGGCTGCACATGGCTGCGGAGCTCACTCAGAAGCGACTTTCTAAGCGCATAATCACACTTCACGCCCCAAGTTAAGTGCGATAAACTACTCACCTGTCCGCAACCGCGGCTAAACGATTACTAGAGTTAAAAAACTCAAATTTATAAATGTTGAAGGAGACCCCAAATGCCATCAGGCCGCGTTAAATGGTTCAGCCTGGAAAAAGGTTTCGGTTTTATCGCATCCGATGAAGGCGAAGATGTTTATCTTGCAGCTTCATCTCTTCCAGCTGGAGTAACAACTGTTAAGCCAGGTACCAAACTTGAGTTTGGCGTTGCCGATAGTCGTCGTGGCCCACAAGCGCTCTCTGTTGTGATTATTGACGCGCCACCTTCATTAGCTGAAAACAATCGGATTAATCCCGATGATTTAGCGGCGATTATTGAAGATTCGATCAAAATGTTAGACAAAGTCGGAAATGGTTTGCGTCATGGCCGTCGCCCGACTGCTGCTGAAGCAGAGCGCCTAGGTCGCGTACTACGCGGAATTGCTGCGCAACTAGAAGCTTAAATTCCGCTGCGCTTAGCGCGACGAATTGAATATCGCACACCAGTTGCACCAAGTGCTGCACCAAAAACACATGTCCAAATAATTTTGGTATCTGTTCCAATTACTAGAGCAACTATGCCCGCAATAAGCCACGCAATAGTTCCAATAGTCACTAGAATTACGACTGTTCGAACTTTTCGATCTAAATTTTGATCTGACATGAGAGCAGAGTAATGCGTTTTGCAGTCAAGAGCGATGGCAACTGGCGCGCTTTTCGACACCGCAATTACCGAATTCTCTATCCAGCTAATGCAGCTTCTAATATTGGTGGCTGGGTACAACGTCTTGCACAAGATTGGTTAGTTTTAGAATTAACTAATAGTGGATTCTATTTGGGTTTAGTAACTGCGCTGCAATTCGCCCCAGTCTGGTTTTTTAGTTTGCCTGGTGGGGCCTTAGCTGATCGTTTTAATAAACGTAAAGTATTAATTTTAACCAACATTGCCGCTGGATTAACTTCGTTAACACTTGGAATACTTGTTGTGACCAATAATGTGCAAATTTGGCATGTTATGGCTTTAGCGTTTGCTCTCGGAGTAGCAGATGCCATCGACAAACCTGTTCGACAAAGTTTTACCTCCGAAATGGTGGGCGTTGTTGACGTCCCGAATGCGGTTAGCCTCAATTCAGCGAATTTCAATTTTGGCAGATTAGTTGGTCCAGCGCTATCAGGCTTAATGATCGCCGCTTTTGGAACTGGCCCGTCATTTTTAATTAATGCATCCACTTATGTGCTGGTAATTATTGTGATGGCAAATATTCGTGAAGCCGAACTGTTTCGTGAGCCACGAGCAGCCGGGCCAACCACAATTCGTGAAGGCTTTAGATACGTTATGGCCCGCCCCGATTTATTTGTAGTTATGTCGGCCGTTTTCTTTGTGACAACTTTTGGACTTAACTTTCAATTATTCAATGCCCTAATGGCGACTAAGGTATTTGATAAAGGCGTTACCTCATTCGGGTTAATGGGAACCGTAATTGCGATTGGCTCGCTCAGTGCTGCGCTCTTTTCACCGCGAATTGAGAAGTATCGCTCTACTAAATTTGTGATTGCTAGCTCTATCGTTTTTGGAATTTCAATCTTCATAATTTCATTTATGCCAACGTTTCTTACTTATATGATCATGCTTCCAATCGCTGGAGCTGGCGCATTAACAACCTTGATCGCATCTAATTCAACTGTACAGACAAATTCTGATAGCGCAGTGCGTGGTCGGATATTGGGAATTTATCAATTCGTATTACTTGGTGGAGCACCATTAGTAACTCCAATTCTTGGCCTCTTTTCGGAGGCCTTTGGAATTCGGCGAACTATTGCGCTCTGCGCACTTATTACAATTTTGGCGCCAACTGCTATCTGGTTGAAATTCAAAGACCGTATAGCGGTGCCAGAAGATATTTCGATTGCTGCGGTATTAAAGACCGCTTAAAAGCACCATTCCCACAAGTCCAACGAGAATTACCAAAGTCACTATCCGGCGAGTCTTGTAGCTCATGACTTAATTATATTCGTATCGTCATGAGATGGAACTTTTACGATGATTATCATCGCAATTGCTATGAGCACTGGCACCATTATGTAAGCACGGCTAATTCCCAAGGAATCTCCAAGAACGCCTAGCAAGAAAGGTGCCCCACCGATAGCTAAGCCAGCTGCTAATGAACTCTTGCCAATCGCGGGAGCACAAGGTTTCCAGGGCGAACAAGGATATCAAGGTTTCCAGGGTGCTCAAGGATTCCAAGGAGTACAAGGTGCTCAGGGCGCTCAAGGCGCTCAAGGTTTTCAAGGTGTTCAAGG
>JBEINS010000153.1:0-2813 GCA_040377985.1 Candidatus Planktophila sp.
AGCACTTGATCGCCACTTTGTAATTCAGCAAATTGCATTACTGCATCAGTTAAAACAGCCGGCGCTAACTTATGACTCTGCCAGAAAGAGGAATGACTTACTTGAAAAGTATTTGCTCCTACAACTTCTACCAGTTCTTTGGGTCCTTCAATTACTGAAGTATTCGCAATAATTCGATCACCTGAATTATTGGCGCTAATTTCGAGTTTGGTATTGGGTTGCCAGGTGTGCGAAGTTATTTCGGTCAATTTTAATTCTGGCACACATGTTAAACAATCATCGATTTGAATTGAATTATGACTGCGTGATCCAAAGAAACCAGCTTTGCCAGAACCATCAATATTTAGGATTGCTCGAGTTCGCCAATGGAGTGGTTCTGCCACTTCTTCGACCGCAACCTTTAAATCCATTTTTGCAATTCGTGCGAATTGCTCAGTAATCACTTCACACTTTAAATCGCGCTGGCGAGAAATCGAGATATGTTGGAAATCGCAGCCCCCGCAGCCCAAGCGATGAGCGTAACTACAAGGGGCTTTAACGCGATCTGCCGAAGGTTCGATCACTTCGACAACATCACCGCGGTTAAATGATTTGCCTGTGCTAGTAACTTCAACAATTACCGTTTCACCAGGAATTCCATGGCGGATAAAGAAAACCGCACCTTCATGCCGGGCAATGAAATGGCCGCCATGGGCCACTTTTTCAATGGTGATAGTGAACTTTTCACCCACTCTAAACGCCCTCTTTTTTGCTTCGGTACGCTCAGTTTCCATAATTGGTAAGCCTAAGGGTGGTAGGTTGATCCTTGTGCATGTAGTAATTATGGGTTGCGGACGAGTCGGATCTTCCTTAGCAGCCGAACTTGAGGCCGCTGGCCATTCCGTTGCCATAATTGATCAATCTCGCGAAGCTTTCCGCAGACTCGGCCCTGACTTCAAGGGGCGCACCGTCACCGGCGTTGGCTTTGATCGAGACACCTTGGTCGAAGCTGGAATTGAAACAGCATCCGCATTTGCCGCAGTAAGCAATGGTGATAACTCAAACATTATTGCCGCTCGTGTGGCCCGTGAAGTATTCGGAGTTTCAAATGTAGTTGCGCGTATTTACGACTCCGGCCGTGCTGAAATTTACCAACGCCTTGGAATTCCAACTGTTGCCACCGTGCTTTGGGCAACCGATCAGATCTCTCGTCGCTTAATGCCCGAAGGAACTCGTTCTGAATGGCGCGATGCCACAGGCACTATCAGTTTGAGTGAAGTGCATCCAGCTGCAGATTGGTATGGCTCTCCAGTCTTGCGCATTGAGAATGTAACTTCAGCTCGAGTTGCTTTCATTACTCGATTAGGCGAAGGTCTAATCCCTGATGAGCACACAGTTTTACAAGAGGGCGACTTAGTTCATGTAATTGTGGAAGAAGGCAAAATCGCTGCCGTCGAAGCCGCCCTGGCTAAATCCCCCGAGGAGTCATAACGTGAGAATTGCAATCGCCGGCGCCGGCAATGTAGGTCGCGCTATTGCGCGCGAACTCCTAGATAACGGCCATCAAGTACTTCTAATTGACCGTGATCCAAAATCACTAAAGATGGATAGCGTTCCAGATGCGGAGTGGCTATTAGCCGATGCCTGTGAAATTACTTCACTTGATAAAGCAAAGCTTGATACCTGTCAGGTTCTAGTAGCGGCAACTGGTGATGACAAAGTCAATTTAGTGGCCTCACTTTTAGCTAAGACAGAATACGGTGTGCCTCGCGTAGTTGCTCGCATTAATCACCCAAAGAATGAATGGATGTTTGATTCTTCTTGGGGAGTAGATGTTGCGGTATCAACTCCACGAATTATTTCAGCCCTAGTTGAAGAGGCCGTAACCGTTGGCGATGTAGTGCGCTTGTTCTCGTTCCGACAAGGTCAAGCAAACTTAGTTGAATTAACACTTCCTGATAACTCATCTTGTTTAGGTCTGACCGTTGAAGAAATAGCTTTGCCCGAGAATTCAGCGCTAGCTGCAATTGTTCGTGATGGTCGAGTTATAACTCCAAAGCTACATGAAGTATTTACCGCAGGCGATGAACTTCTTTTTGTGGCAACAGCTGAAGCAGAAGATCTGCTAAAGCAATGTTTTATCGCTAACTAGTTTTAACTCTTTTCCGGTGGAATTGCCGACGGTACTTTCCTAATAATTAACCAAGATCCCCAAGCAACCGCTGCGAATAGTGGATATCCCATGGCAAGCCGCGCTGTACCGAGTGCATTTAAGTTGCCAGTTTTATACAACGGGTACTGCACGATTAAGCGAGATGCGAACAACCCAACCCAGAGCCAACTTGCTTTGATGTAGGCGCGCTTACGTTCGGCCACTTTGCGCCAATGTAAGTTCTCGCCCAGAATCGGTCCGAGTACTAGCCCTAAAATCGGAAAACCAATTAAATTGGCAAATAAGTAAACCGAACCATAAACAATATTGATGATCAAACCTGGTAAGTAGTAATCAACTGCTGAACCTGTCTTACGCGCAAGGAAGGCACAGAAGACAACCCCGATTAAGCCTGAAATGACATGTTGCAAAGTGTCTTTTTTGACTAAGCGCAGGATTGCTAGAACTAGTGCGGTGATAATCGCCGCAGTGGCAGCGCGCTGTAGATCTTTGCCGATATTAAAAGCAATTAAGAACACCAGTGCTGGCAGGCCAGAATCTAATAAACCTTTTTTGCCACCGAGTGCGTCAATTACTTTCTTTTGATCACTCATTGCTAAGCCAATCCAGTTGAGCCGAAGCCACCATCAGAGCGACCTGAACCAGGCAACTCTTGAACTTC